>JAIRUC010000213.1 GCA_031254615.1 Treponema sp.
ACGGCAAAAGAAATCGCGCAGGAGTGGAGCGTTCTTTCTTTTGGCTCAGGCGAGGCGGCGCAGAAGATTGAGGAAATTCTTCTTAAATCCTATCCCGCTTATGAAAAATACAACGCCCCCTTCGGCGTTTGTTTCATGGTAACGCCCAACACTCATTACGGCCCGAATATTGAAGGTTACGAATTCAGCCGCTGGGGTACATACCACCGCGCGGACAAGGATGCAATTGGCATTGACCGCACGCCTTCCGGAACGGGCTACACAACTCAGTATTCGCCGAAGAACGCCGCGCTTTTTGCCGATCCTTCAACCTGTCCGGAAAATCTGATCCTGTTTTTTCACAGGCTTCGCTATAACTTTAAGATGAAAAACGGGCAAACACTTTTGCAGAATATATACGACACCCACTTTGAAGGTTATGATGAAACCGCCGCCATGCTTGAAGATTGGAAGGGCCTGAAAAATTCACTGGAAAGCGAAGTGTACGAGTCTGTGCTTTCACGTTTTGAACGCCAGCTTTCAAACGCCCGCGAGTGGCGCGACCAGATTAACACATACTTCCGCCGCAGAACGGGAATAGGTGATAACAAGGGGCGGATGATTTATGATTGAAGTGGGAGTGGTGGAAGTAGGATGGCAGTATGATACTGTAAATATAAGACCAATGGAAATAGAGGAGAAATAAAATGAAAATAGAAAATATTTACATAAAAAACTACAAGGCGTTGCAAAATGTTGAAATAAAAAGCATAGGTTAGCTTGCGGTGTTTCTCGGAGAAAACGGAGCAGGAAAATCAACTTTATTTGATGTTTTTGGTTTTATGAAACAGTGTCTGACTGAAAATGTTCGCTCGGCATTACAGGCCCGCGGCGGATACAATGAAGTCCATACCAGAGACACAGACGGAGATATAATACTTATTTTCCAGTATCGGATTGAGAAAAATTCACCTCTTTGTATTTATGAATTAAGAATAAATCTTGATGAAAATAAAAATCCCGTTATTGAACGTGAAGTATTACGTTACCGCAGAACCGGAACAAAGCATGGTTTGCCTTGGAAATTTATTGATTTTTCCAGAGGAGAAGGAGAAGCAATCACCAACGAAGATGCTGAAATGCAAAATATCCAGGATGCGAAGCGGGAAAAAATGGTTTTAGATTCGCCGGATATACTCGCGATTAAATCTTTGGGACAAATGAAAAGATTTGGTGCCGCTGTTGAATTTCGCAGGCTTATTGAAGATTGGTTTGTTTCCGACTTTTGTGTATTGAAGAACCGGAAAATCAATTGTACCCGCGTCTTTTGGGGATTCTGGCTGAAGAATTCAGAGAATACTCTTTTTCGGGCGGACAGGTATTTATCTCTACTCATTCACCTGATTTTGTAAACGCGGTTGAACTGGAAGAATTATTTATTATTAAAAAGCAAGACGGAGTTTCAAAAATTACTGCTGTTTTAGAAAATGAGAATATTTCATCACTTTACCGGGAAGGAGACAAGTTAGGCGTTTTGTGGCAGGAAGGACTGTTGTAAAATGAAAAAACTTGTCTGCTCAAAAGACAAAGGCGCTTTTTCGAAATCCTGACGCCATATCAAACGCGAAGCAGGAATTAAAAAAACTGGTTCCAACATACCAGCCAATTAACGGGTCTAATGCTATTGCTCAATTTATGGATATAACAAAAAACAGTTCGCATAGCTTTAATGTTTTTGTTTCAGGAGTAAAGAAGCTCGTTCAGGAAATTCAAAAGAGTGAGATTCTTCCGGTATACATTTCTTGACAAATACGAGAATAAATCATATAACTATATCAAAATATTATGGATTTTATATTAAAACATAAAAATTACGAAGCAGCTGTATTAGATGTAAGTGAAGAAGGAAAAATTTTAAATGTACGCGAAGTTATAATAAAAGAAAGATTACCGTTAGGTTGTTTGAGCGAAAATAATATAGTAAATGATGAAAAAATTAAAGAATGGTGGAATGAAAGAGGAATCCCTGTAAGCAGAGAAGATTATCAGGGATTAATGAGAATCTTAGGAAACACAAACAGTAATAAATTGTTAATGGAAAGCCGCGCGTTAAGTCTTTCAGATCATTATTGGATAGATACTATTAAAGATAATAATAAATGGGAAGATGTAAATTTTTATGAAAATGGGTTTGATAGTGAAATCGGCGAATTAATGTTTATAAAACTAAAAAAAATATATGGCAGAAACACACCGGATTTTTCTTCAGGCGGTAATTTAAGAAAAAGATGGGAGATAAATAAAGAAGGGCAAAGGGTTTTGGTAAAGAGCGGAAAGAGTCCTTATATGCAGGAACCGGTAAATGAAAAAATAGCTTCAGAATTATGTAAAAGGATTAACATAAATCATGTTAGTTATACAGTTAGTGAAGAAAATCAGGAATTAGTATCAATCTGCGCTAATATGACGGATAAAAACACGGAATTAATAGAGGCTTCCAGAGTATATGACGTAAAATATCCTTCATATTTTGATATGAATAACAGGTATAATCATTACATAAAAATGCTGGATTATTTAAAAGTTAAATCCGGAAAAGAGATGTTGGATAAGATGATGGTGTTGGATTTTTTAATTTTAAATTATGATCGTCATTTTAGAAATTTCGGTGTATTAAGAAACTCGGATAGCCTGGACGGATATGTTTCGGCTCCCATATATGACAGCGGTTCCAGTTTTTTCCATGAAGACCGGGCTGAAAAAATTAAATTACCTGAATATGTAAAAATAAGAACAGAATGTTTTGATAGTTTAGAAAACCAGCTTAATTTGGTAAAGAACTGGTCATGGTTAAATTTAGAGAATTTAAAAGATTTTGGCAAAGATTGTTATAATATTTTATTGGAATATAAGTCGGTAGAAAAAGCCAGAGCGCAGGCTCTGGGAATTGTAATGCAACAGAGAATTAAAATGTTAGAAGTATATTTAAATCAAAAAGGTTAGTATTTTTGCTCTTCCGATAAAAATTCTTGACATTTTTTATAAAATCCAAATATGTAGGCAATAAAAAAGAAGTCTATATCCCACCACAGATACAAAATTTACCTGTTACCAGCATTGGAAATCAGGCTTTTAACGAGTGCGTCAGCCTTACTAGCGTAGAGTTTATGGGAAAGATTTTTTTTGGAAATTGGGCGTTTAGCGCATGTTCCAGCCTAACCGCGATAAATGTTGCTGCCGGTGCCGGCAACACTGCGTATAGCTCAAGCGGCGGCATATTGTACAACAAAGACAAAACCGCTTTAGTCGCGTATCCGGGAGGGAAACATGGCGCCTTTACCATACCAAACCATGTTAACACCATCAGGGCAGGGGCTTTTGGCTACTGCACCAATCTTTTAAGCGTTGCGAAATATGGACGAAGCAATGATGAATCCTTTAAAACTTTTCCCCTTTGTATTTTTTCTGAAATATGCTATTTTATAAATAAGCGGGCAACGCTATATATTGACGGCAAAATTTTCCATTCCTAGCGTTATTCGCTTTTCGGCAGGTAGAGTATTGTTGGAGAAGGCGTTGTAATTTATGAAAAAAGCTAAGTTTTTATTGAGTGTTATATTTATATTCTTATTTCTTTCGCGTGCCGGTTTTTCTGTCTGGGCTGACGAAGCATATTCCCTGTCGGAAAATGTAGAAATACCCGCCGTTAAGGTCGCCGCAAGCGAGGATGAGTCAATCATCATGATGCGTATTTTGTATGAAGCGTTACAGCGTTCGGGTTATCAAATGGTAACAAATATTGGGGGTATGCGTACCGCCGTGGCCGATGTAAATTACGGTGACGCGGATATTTTACTTTCGCAGACCGACGGCTGGAATAAGATTTATAAAAACCTGATACAAGTACCGGTTCCTTTGGAAGACGTAGAATTTACGGTTTACACTCTTAACGAAAATGCGCGTAACTTTTCCATGTGGGGCGATTTGGCGGGATTACGGCTGGGTTATCGCTGGCAGAATCTGTATATAGCGGAAAATATCTCACGGGCAGGAGCCGGCAAGCTCACTGTTGTAAATGATGTTGATGAATTGTGGGCGGCTTTGTTGAGTGGCGAAGTCGATGCGGTCGTCCTGCCGCGTAATACACATGACGAGTTCAGGTTTCCCCATGGAATTAAGAGGGCGGGCGTAGTTGAACGGCAGGCGTGTTACACGTATGTTAACAACAAGTATGATCATTTAGCGCGTCTTCTTGAGAAGGCTTATAATGATATGAACGCAGACGGCACTATGTCGTTAATACAAAATAACCAAAAATTATCAGCTAACGAGAAAATTATACTGCATATAAATTCCTATAGCTCGCAAATGGAGTGGGAGCGCAGGTCTATAGAGTCTATCAGAAATAATTTTGAACAGGACTTTGTGCTGAAATACCGCGTTATCGACTTAAACTCGAACGAAAGGCACAGCCAGGCCAGTTATAATTCTATTGTCAAAAATATGATTCGCACTGAGTTTATTGTACATTCACCTAACTTGGTTCTTGTTTCTGGAAATGAAGCGCTTGAATTTGTGCTTGATAACTACTATTTGCTGTTTCTTAAAGTGCCGATTGTGTTTTTCGGGGTGATGGACTTTGATGAATCTGCATTATACGGGCTTGAAGAAAATATTACCGGTATCTGCGAAACAGTATCGTTTTCACAAACCGTTTTGGAAATGCTGCGCCTGTATCCAAAGACACGCCGGATTTTTATTTTGAATGACTTTTCATTTAACAGAAGCAATAAATTCCGCAAAGAAATACAACACAGTATAGAGACCTGCGCTCTGCCTGTTGAATTTGAATTCAGCGAAAACGAGCCCTTTGATGAGGTGTTAAATAAAATGTGCGGGTTTGGCCATGATACGCTTGTCTTAATAGGCAGTTATTTATCAGACAGTAACGGAGTGTTTTATCCGGAGACAGATGTGCAAAAATTGACTGCGGCGGCGTCAGGCAATCCTGTTTTTTGTATGAACGCATCCTATATAGGAAACGGAACGCTGGGAGGGATGGTCAGCGGCACTGATATTCAAAATATTATCATAACCTCTATGGCCGCAGATATATTAGAAGGTACGCCGCCTGCGGAAATTCCGGTTATCTTTGATTCGGCTCCGCTTAACCAATGGCAGTTTGATTATAACACCGCCAAAAGATTCGGCATAAATGTTAACTCACTGCCTGCCGGACATATTGTTGTCAACCGCACACTGCCTGTATGGGAATCCAATCCGCTGGAATTTAAATTTGCCCTGATAATCGCATTATTTCTTTCACTGATTATTTGTGGGCTGGCTATTTTCTTAAAAGCCCTGGCAAAAAAGCAGGCTGTGGCGGAAGCGGCGTCATTGGTAAAGTCCAATTTTTTGGCCAATATGAGCCATGAAATCAGGACGCCCATGAATTCCATTATCGGCATGACCACAATTGGAAAATCCGCATCCAATCCGGAACGCAAGGATTACTGCTTCGAAAAAATTGAGGAAGCGGGAAGGCATCTTCTAGGCGTGATAAACGACATACTGGATATGTCAAAAATAGAGGCGAATAAACTGGAGCTGACATCTGCCGAGTTTAATTTTGAAAAAATGTTCCGGCGGGCGGTCAGCGTCGTCAGTTTCCGCATTGAAGAAAAACAGCAGACGTTAAAAGTGTATATCGGCAACAGCGTTCCTAAAGCCCTGATTGGTGACGATCAGCGGCTGGCGCAGGTTATTGTTAATCTGTTGGGGAACGCAAACAAATTTACGCCGGAACACGGTTCTATCAGTCTGGAAGCGGGCTTGTTAGGTGAAAATGACGGCATCTGTACCATACAGATTGCCATAAATGACACCGGGATTGGCATAAGCGCCGAACAGCAGGAAAAATTGTTCAGCGCTTTTCATCAGGCGGAACCGGACACGACGCGCAAATACGGCGGCACAGGATTGGGTCTGGCGATTTCAAAACAGATCGTTGAACTGATGGGCGGTAATATATGGGTCGAATCCGAACTTGGCAAAGGTTCTACTTTTACATTTACGATTAATCTAAAGCCCGGCGAGAATAAAGCAGAGTGGCGGCAGGATGGCGATGTCAAAAAGGATTTTTCCGGCTTGTTTGCCGGCAAACACATCCTTCTGGCTGAGGATGTGGAAATCAATCAGGAGATTGTGATTGAGCTGTTGGAGGACACGGGGGTTGAAATAGATTGTGCGGGTAACGGAGTACAAGCCGTCAGTATGTTCACTGAGACGCCGGAAAAGTACGATATAATTTTTATGGATGTGCAAATGCCGGAAATGGACGGCTATGAGGCTACACAGCGCATTAGGGCTTTTGAGGCAGAACTGCGTTCAGCCGGTAATAGCGGCAGCAATGATAGGGATTTGCGTAAGCAAATTCCTATCATTGCAATGACCGCAAATGTTTTTCACGATGATATTGAACACTGTTTGAAAGTGGGCATGAACGCTCATATAGGGAAGCCGATAGACATCAATGAAGTTTTAGACATACTGCGCACTTATTTGTAAGTTTTGCGTCAGGGCATAAAAAAAGCGGCATAGTGTTAACTATACCGCTTTTGGGGAGTGGAGGATTCGAACCTTCGAAGGCTGAGCCAACAGATTTACAGTCTGCCCCATTTGACCGCTCTGGAAACTCCCCAGAGGAAACTATCAATATCTTTATATAAAAAAATCGTTATTTTGGCAAGGGGTTTCTGACAGAAATGTTAAAAAAAACATCTCTTAGACATTTTTTGTATTATTTTACTGCTTTTGAATACCGTCGGCGGCCCACTCAGTGATAACTGCCAGCCGTTTGGTTATTGCGGAATTTACATGGATTTTTGAGGCAAAAAAATCTGAAATATTTATCCCGGCAAAACCATAAATTAGTACGCCTTCTTCAATCGGTTCAAGATAGAGTGTGGCGATAAAATTGCCTTCCTTAATTACCGGAACAAAGAGATAACTTAAACTTTTAAAGTTGGTAAGAGTATAACAAAGCCCTTTTTGAACTAGTGTTATTTCCCCTCGATAATATGAATTCCCAAAATTTACGTCCTTTAATCTGATAAAAACAGTTTCTTTTGATGGAACTGTTTTTGAAGGGGAAGGGTCCGGAATGGAGTTTGTCTGCCTTTCACTCTTGATGCGTGTGGCATCTTCAAACAACGGGACCGGCTGGTTTTTTGAAAATGAGTCATACAATCTTCCCTTTAAGTTGCGGATATTTCCAAGGGCATTGTAGATATCAAGAAGGGTTACATCTCCGGGGTTTCCGGGAATAACGGAAATCGATTCAACAAGATAGCCGGGATTCATGCTTAGAACTGTATTTGTAATTACGGGGTCAATTCCAACAGCTGATCTATTACCGGTTATTTCAGTTTTGTTTGTTTTTATAAAACCGGCTTCGTTAAAAGCGGCGGAACGTTCGTTCTGTTTTAGATTAGGAAATATATCGTTAAATGTGCGTAATTGTGCGGAAATACAAATGACACACATCAGCTGAAAAAACAAAATGATGGTGATTTTTTTTATCATTTAATACGCACCTTTCCCGAAAATAAGAGAACCGAATGTTTTTAGGATAATCCAAAGGTCCAGCCAGACAGACCAGCTTTGCAGATAATATGTATCATAAGAGATCCGTTCGCGGTAATTTGTATCGGATCTTCCGGATACCTGCCAAAGGCCTGTCAGCCCCGGCTTAATGGAAAATATACGATCATAATCATCACCGTATTTTTCAATTTCATCATATACGATAGGGCGGGGACCGACAAGGCTCATTTCACCTTTAATAATATTGATAAGCTGTGGAAATTCGTCAAAACTGGTACGCCGCAGTATTTTACCAACAGCGGTTATTCTTGGATCATTTTTTAATTTCCGATTTTTTTCCCATTCTTCCCTGATTGCCGGATCTGATTCCAGTATTTTTTTAAGCTGCTGTTCCGCGTCTTTTTTCATGGTACGAAATTTATATGCGTAAAAAGGGATGCCGTTTTTACCAAGGCGCTTGTGTTTATATATAACAGGTCCACGTGAAGTTATTTTTATTAACAAAGCTATAAACAAAAGTAATGGGAGAAGCAGAATACCGCCAATCAACACAAATAAAATATCCATAATTCGCTTAATTCCAAGATTATAAGTCAATTTGAATTTATGGCTGGTTTCTATACCCAAAATCCCACTAAAATCCCGTACAGACATCCAGATACTTGAAATATTGAAAAAATTAGGAATAAGGACATTGTAACGGAAAAATGATACGGATTTATTTAACAGATTTTTCAATTTATCGGCATCCAGTTCCGGCATTGCTACAATTGCCATTTTAATATTATATCGTTTAACGATCTCGGGGCCTATAGAAGTATCGTGAATTATCGGAATCCCCATAATTTCATTTTCATCAGAAAGCTCGTCATCCAAAAACAGTACTGGTTCATAGCCGGTTCTGATGTTGTTCGTAAGGCACTCTGCGACAAGCCTGCCGGTACTGCCTGCTCCGTATATAACTGCCGGGATGCCTCCGAGTTTGGTTTTATGCAGAAATAAATGAGTTATACTCCTTGCGCTAAGAAGCATTATTGTAGAGAAAATACAGCTTATTAAAAAAGCGGTATTTATGGAATCCCAAATATCATTTTCAATTAACCGGGACATTATAATTCCGCCGTAGGCAAATATAGAACCAATACATAACCGTTTCATCTCTTCGGCAGGGGCAAGAGAGACACCCGGATACAAATTTGAAATTAGAAAAATTAAACTAAAGCCAGGCAAATACGGCCAGTATGTAATAAATGATTTAAAATTGATGCTGCCGTAATCATTAATAAACCCGTATATTCTTACCAAAAAGAAGCCCCAGCCAAAAGAGAGCATAACCGCGATTAAGTCCGATAAAATAAAGACAGTGGCAGTAAGAGCGGAGCTTGTACGGCGGAATCTTGTCCGGTACCAGATGTCAAATTCGGAAAGTTGCATACCGTTAGTTTTTATCTCCGTTTTCTGTCTTCAAGAACGCGATATACGCGCTCAATAAATGATTTTTTTGAAAATTGCTGTACATGATTATTAAACATTTCACGGTTGTTATATGTTACCTCATTCTGTTCAAAATAATCCATTGCCGAAATTAAAGATTCCGGCGTCTGATTGTCAAAAAATAACCCCGTTACATTTTCTTTTACCGTTTCTACCGCGCCGCCGTCACGATAGGCAATTACAGGGCAGCCTGCGGCATTGGCTTCTATGGGAACAAGCCCTAAATCCTCAATCCCTGGGTAGAGCAGGGCTTTTGCCCCCGAAAACAGGACAGCCGCTTCTTCATCGGTTATCCTTCCAATATAGCGCACTAGTCCGCTTTTTTCATGTTTTTTTATATCCGCTTTTTTTGCTCCCGCCCCTGCGACAACCAGCTTTCTTCCCGATTTTATACAGGCTTCTATTGCGATATCCACCCGTTTGTAACTGGTGATTTGCCCGAAAAACAGATAGTAATCTGAGGGTTTTCTTTCAATTTTGAGTAATGGCTCTATTGGAGCGGGGCCGTAAACGACTTCCGCTTCACGATTGTAAATACGTCGTATCCGTTTTGCCACATAACCGGAATTGGTAATAAACCGGTCTACCATGTTGGCGGAAGTAATGTCCCAAATTCGCAAAGATGGAATCATGCGTTTCATAAAAAATTTAACCAACGGATTGGTTCTTTTAAAATACTCATGATACATATCCCACAGATAGCGCATAGGACTGTGGCAGTAACAAATATGATACGCGTTTGGATTGGGAACTACGCCTTTTGCAGGTCCTGCTTCACTTGATATGACAAGATCGTATTGCTGGAGGTTAAATTCAACAAGCGCGTTAGGCATAAGAGGCATATAAAGCTGGTAGAGTTTTTTAGCAAAAGGCAGGCGATTTATTTTTGAAGTAAAAACGCGGTGCCGGTTAATCTCTGCTGACATCGCTTTGGGATTGTATACATGAGTATAAATATCCGCAGCGGGGAACATCTCGAGCAGCGCTTCGAGCATTTTTTCCCCGCCGCGCATATTGACAAGCCAGTAATGTATAATAGCGACTTTCATTTTATTTCTATTTTAACGTTTTTTAGAGAGATGAGGAATATCAGTCCCCTGCCATGTAATAATCAGGGGTTTGTCTGTGATACCAAGAGTTGTATCAACAGGTAAGGGACTGTTAAGACCTGTGGAAATATCGTGAAGCAGGGCAGAGGCCGGAAGATGCAGTTCAATATTTTCGATACGTTTTTTATCATTCCAAAGAATAAGTGTATTGTTACCTGAAAGACCATCCAAAAAGCAAAATGAAACAACATGCGAAGATATGTTTTCTTTATGCGGAAGTTCAGGAACATAACGCGAACCGGGCAGAAAGCGCGCGCAGAGTTCATAAGCCCAAGAGCCTTCTTTTCGGACGAAGTCTTTATAGACTAAACCAAAATGCTTTTGAGAATCAATGCTTTTTTCCCCGCTCTTTATAGAATCAAACATTTCATACCATAAAAGAACCCTTGCCCCTCTGGCTGCCGCTCCTGTAATAGACTTTACGATGTACGCAGGATACTTGTTTAGGGAAATTCTTATTGGATACCATCCGCCGGTTGGATAGCCTATTTCGGTTACCCACACAGGCCCTGTGTATTTAATTTCTGAAAGCGTCTTTGTAAATTTATCGTAAACCTTCATGGAACCGGAAGGATTAGCGGCATAAGGATGAAAAGCAAGAGCATCCAGTCCTTCTATAGCTCCTGCTTTATGCATTCTCTTTATAAATCCTGTAGGGCTGCCCCAAAAAGCGCCGCCTATAATATAGGCATTTGGATCGGTTTCTCGTATTTTTTGAGCTGTAAGCCTTGTTAATTCATAAAATTCACTGGCCGGTCCTTTCCAAAAAGTAATATTGGGCTCATTCCAGATATTCCAGACATCAACCTGTCCCTGAAAATGGCGGACAGTTTCTTCGACAAAGCGCAGAAAGAGCGGTATGTTTTCCGGGGATATATATTTGTTTGACTCTCCTTCTTTGTATAAATAACTCACTGAATAACCCAGTACGCCGACAATTTTTATCCCTTGTTTCCTGACATTATCTACATATAAATCATAACTGGAAAAATCAAAAGAATCCTTCTCTTTTTCAATTCCGTTCCAATAGAAAGTATTTAATACCCATTTAACTCCCATCTCATCCAAAAGTTCGTTTTCTTTTGTTGTTCGTGTTCTTGCGGCGTGAACCATTCCAAAAAAATCTTCGGGTATAACAACTTGTTCGGCTGATGGAAGCGGTGTGGAAGAGCAGGATGAAACAAAAACAGAAAGTAGAATCCCAAAGATGTATATCGGGAAGGCGATATTTTTTATGAGTAAAAACGATAAATTTTTCATATTTATAAACCTCATTCAAAAATTTCAAATATGGGAAAACCTGTCCATTCAACAGGTATTTCCAATCCAAGAATTAGAGCCATAGTAGGCGCTATGTCGCAAATTGTCGCGGCAGATGTTATCGTATACCCTTTTTTTATGCCTTTCCCGCAAATAATTAAAGGTATTTTCCTGTTTCTGGGAAAGTTGGCAGTGTGACCTTTAAGAAAGCCTCCGTGATCGGCAGAAAAAACAAAAACAGTATCATCGTACATACCTGCATCTATAATCGCCTGTTTTATGATAGCAAAAAAACAATCCAGCGTTATTAATTTTTCATAATATTTTTTTGAACCCCAGATAGTCTTATGACCGGTAACATCAGGCTCATCAACGATAATAGCTGTAAACATAGGTGTCTTTTCCCTGATATAAGATGCAATTTTAAATGCCGACTCTAAGCTGGAATCAATCTTTAGGCTATAATTTTTATTGGCAGAATTAATTTTAACCAATTCATAATATTCATAAAAAAAAGCTGTATCTTTGCTGTTAGTAATTGAAAAAATTGACGGGAAATCGTTTTCGGGACGTTTCTCCGGAGGAGTCCCGTAAAATAAAGATGACCAATTTGGCCAAGTTATACATGGCAATATATTGTAAACAGTAGTGCTTGATGCTCCGTCAGCAATCATTTGTTTTACAGCAGGCATATTCGCTTTTTGTACATATGTTCCCCCCCAGCCGTCAAAGCCTATAAATACCAAATGTTTGACATCTGTTATTATTGGCTTTTTTTCAGTATTGCCGTTTACCGCAGGTTTCGTCGTAGAACAGGATAAAAAAAATATAAAAACGAAAAGAGTATTAACAAAAATAAATGTAAATTTATAATTCAATTTCATATTTTACTCTTCTTCTTTATATCTATCCGCCCTTATCCAATTTTCTTTTTTAAATATATTATCATGAACATAATAATCGTGTTTAGGATCCAACCCTAATTTATATCTGTCTGGGGGCGTACTATGGGTTGATCTCCACATAGTAATATACAATGGTTCGTTTTTCGCATCAGTAGTTATTAAGTTACCTGTAAAAGGATTTTTAGGATTATCAACAACATTTTCAAGCGCAAGATAAGGAACATCGGCATTTGACATAAATTTCATGTCTGTTGTTAATTCACCTGAAGCGCCAAAATCTTTAGCCATAAGAAACGCGTTAAATTGATCAATATTAAAAGGCAAATCCGTTTTTGTTACAAAGTTTGGTTCAGGACCGTGATCGGAAACAAGAATAATTCTTGTATTATCGTATAAATTTTCCTTTTTTAAGAATTCAAACCAGTCGGCAAGACGTTTTATTGCCGCGGCAGTTGTGTGATATTCAGGCTCTCTTGAAAAACGGGAATTGCCGTAATTGGTGATATTTAACGAAGGCGAATAGTCGGGAGCTTGAAGGAAATAGTTTTTATGTGTTGTGTTATTAACCATAATCAAAGCGCAGTTTATGTTATCTTCTGTAATTTCAGTTAATAAAGGCAAATAATCCAGGACACAATAGCCATTTAACGTTAAGCGAAGGTTATAATTTACTTCAGGAGAACACCAGTATCCGTGCATATATATTGGATTACGAAAAATTTGCGGTAAACCTTTAAGAAAACTATACCAGAACATATTGCGTATAATAACAGAACTTGTTTCTGTTAAATGTATACCGTTTTCTTTGAGCCAAAAGTCTGTGTAGTATCCGTCAGTAATATATGATTTAACAGCGGGATAATTATCATAAATGTTCAGATCGCCTATCCAGTTATCATTCGCGTAGGGAGGATCTGTTACACATACTGAAAAATTGTTTTCGGATAAAATATGAGGAAGCAATAAAAGAGCTTCGTTATGTTTTTCTACAAGGGAAATATTATCTCTTTTATTCATTTCCAGTGGCGCGTATTCATAACCTCCAAAAAGCGGGGAACTGCCTATTTGCGTATAACCGTTAAAAGAAAACGTATTTGGATAAAAAACAAAACCGGAATAAACACCTCTTAACTCGGGCGATTCATCAAAAATATACGGAACAAAAACACTAATAGCCCTGTCAAGCATAATAACAACAATATTTTTTTCATTTTTTGACAGCTTAAAAATAGGCGTAACTTCTTCAATTGTTTTTTCTTCTTTTACATAATAGGTTTTTAAATGTTTAAAAGAAGAGTTAATTTTATATATATTGATAAAAGAAATACTTAAGAGAGATGCCATACAAATACAAATTATTACAGATATATATTTTCTTGTTTTTAGGATATTCAGAATAACAGAAGCGATAATCAAAACACATATTACCAATAAATTAATAGTATATTCAGTATTTGAATGTACAGGACTATTGTCAAATATAAAATCTATGGATATCAGACCATAATTTCCCGGAAACAGAAAAACGTTAAAAAGTATACATATAGAAATTGCAAAGAAAAATAAAGAAAAGTACTTTTTAACATTATTGGAAAATAGAAAATAAAAGCAAACAGGCCATGACACAAAAAAACCAAAGACTTGTAAAGCTGTAATAAATATAAAGATAAGTGGATTTGTATAATTGTCTAAAAAGGAAAATTCCTGAGGAGAGGAAGCGATTAATTGAGACGGAAGAAAAAGCCCAAATAGCGTCCATATAAGGAAAACTGATAAAAGGAAAACAGGCAATGAAGATTTATCATAGGTAAATTTATTTATAATAACTTTAATTTTATTTCTGAAGATATAACACATTACCGAAAATATTGAAACAACAAAAAAAGAAATAGCCAGTAATCTTGCCCTTGTATTAAGGGTAAGTTTTATCAGGCAGAATGACGCAAGGAATATTAAAGAAAAGATGGCAATTCCAAACAAAATATGATGCTTCTTTCTGTAATTTATTTTATAATAAATATTCTTTAAGCATGAAAATATATTATTCATCGTCCAGTATAAGGCAAGGGCAGAAGGTGAATTATATAGAAGAATCAGGAAAATAAATGCCATGCCATATAGCTGTATTTTATCTTTTAACGGAAGACCTTTTGCATATATAAGGCAGGATATACAGTTAACAAGCGTCATAATAATGGGCAGAATGTTTACGGGAAACCCATTAATTGAAAAAAGAGCGTCAGGAGCGCCTAGATCTTTTATAAAATAAAACGATATATTATCAAGTATCTTTAAGTTAGTAAGAAAAGAATATGCGGCAATAAAAAACGGAACTTGTATTAATAAACCAAAACTGCCTCGCAGAGCGTAAATGGGATGGTATTGATTCTGACGATAATATGTTGTCAAAATCATGTACTGTTCATCACCCTTAAAAACTTTTTTTATCATGTCTGCTTTAGGCTTTAATTTTTTTGATATATCACGTTCAATCTGCTGCCATTTTTCCGCTATGGCGTATAAGGGAAGACAAAGTATGCTGACGGAAAGACTTATAAAAATTACAGAAAGGCCTGTTTCTTTGAATAATTTTTGCGCCAGAATAAATGTAAATTCGAGTATTATTACTATCGGGTATATAATTATTGTATATAGGATGTTCATTTATTCTCTTTTAACCAATTATTTTTTAGCAGAATATTGTCATGAGCAGCGGCAATTTTCATTTCGTTTCCCTTAAAATTATCGAAGCGGTTTTCTTAAATGTGTATTTTTCCACTAATTGTTCCGGCAGAGAAAAATCAGAAGAGTTTTGTTTTAATAAGATTTCTAACATTTTTTCTTTTAAGTCTACATGGTCTATGGCTCGGAAAAATGTTACCGGATAGCCGTCATAAATTTCCCTTAATACCGGAATGTCCGAAATCAGCGCGCGAGTTCCAAGAACCATAGCTTCAAGCGGCGGCAGGCAGAAACCTTCGTAAAGCGAAGGCTGTACAAGCAGCTCTGCGGTGGAAAGGTATTCCATAAGCTGCTCGTCGGAAATAAAGCCGGTAAATGTTACAGCGTCGCTTCCAAGTGCCTCGATTTTCTGTAAAATAGCATTATCG
>JAIRUC010000258.1 GCA_031254615.1 Treponema sp.
GACTAATGCCGAAAAACTTGCCGAAGAAATAAAAACTTTGCCCGATGAATATGTAACCGAAGCGCTTGATTTTGTGGGCTACCTCAAAGAAAAAGCGGCAAGGTATGAAGTGAACACCTGCCCCCTCTGTGAAAAATACCGCAACCCGGTAACCGGGGAACTCCGTTTTAACGCCGAGACTGAGGCCGCTATGAAAGAAGGGGATGCCATGCTCCGAGGGGAGATACCTGCCAAGTGGTACAACTCTCTTGAAGAAATGCTGGTGGATTTGGATTCGGATGACTAAATTATGCTGAACCCCACATTTACTGGTCCTTTCAAGAAAGATAGAAAGCTGATGATAAAACAAAATAAGGATATGGACAAACTCACTGAAGTATTGACTATGCTTATTAAAGAACAACCTTTGCTCCCCAAACATGAAAACCATCCCTTGCATGGAAAATATCAAGGGAAATGGGAATGTCATGTTGAACCGGACTGGCTCTTGATATACCGCATTGACAATGAAAATTGTAGGATAACTTTTTACCGCACCGGCTCCCATTCCGATTTGTTCTGACATTTTTCTCTCCGCTCTTCTCATTGATTCAATGCAAGACACAATGCTATAATTAAGCCAGACAGGAGTACAAAAATGACTAATGCCGAAAAACTTGCCGAAGAAATAAAAACTTTGCCCGATTATTATGTAGACGAAGCGCTTGATTATGTGGGTTACCTGAAAGAAAAGGCGGCAGGGTATGAAACTGAATGTCCCCTCTGCGCCAAACACCGCGATCCTAAAACAGGGGAATTGCGTCTTAATGCCGAGACCCTGGCGGTTATGCAGGAAGTTGAGGATATGATTTCGGGAAAAATACCGACTAAGTGGTACAACTCTCTTGAAGAAATGCTGGTAGATTTGGATTCGGATGATTAAATTATGCTGATTCCAAACTTCCACGGTTCGTTTAAAAGAGAACGCAAGCTGATGAAAAAACGTAATAAAGACATGAACAAACTTGCCGAAATAATGACTATGCTTATTAATGAACAACCATTGCTCCCAAAACATGAAAATCACCGCTTGCATGGGGACTACGAAGGATGGTGGGAATGTCATGTAGGACCGGACTGGGTTTTGATATACCGCTCTGACAAGGAAAAACGCACGGTTACTTTTTCCCGCACCGGCTCCCATTCCGATTTGTTCTAACATTTTTAAATATAACAACCTCTCGTTAGTACTCATTGTTTCCTAACCTCTTAATAGGGAGCAGCGAGCAGGGAGTGGGGGAGTAGAGTTATTGTGCAAGCGCAAAGTGATGGTAATTCACTGCTCCTACTAACAAAAATTACTCTCCCTTTGCCGCTTTCTATCCCCACTCCCTGCTTGCTGCTCCCTGCTTTAAACAAAGGGGCTTTTTCAAAACTGGCGTTCTGAAAAAGCCCCCAAATGTTTTTAAATCTTAATCGCTGTTACCTGGGTCCCAAGTCTATAATCTCAATCTTGTTGATTTTTAGCTCCGCCGTACCTTGCATAGCGGAAGATCCGGTTAAACGGATTGAGGTCGCACCAGCTACACTGGGTACTTCTTTATCCAAACTAAACTTAGCCCCCACCACCCTTTCTACCGGTACGTCTTCAATAAGAGTCGCACTAGTTGTATAAACCTGTACTCGGAACATGGGGCTAGCACTACCAGTACCATCCGTATAATATTCACCATCAATGATTAATTGATACTTGTTGGTCACCGTGTTCAAATCCAAATTAGAATAGGTCCCGTTAGTAGCGCCATCAATACTAATATGTACACCCGCACTACCGCCGTTAATATTAAGTATTAAGGCGTTGTCCTTTATGAAAGCATAATTAGATGTAGGAACAGTACTATTCATCCGGAGAGGTGAAGCTGCTGTAAGACCAGGAGCGCTATTAGCACCTACTGAATGGTCTTTGTCCGTATATAGCGCAATACGCTCTGGAGTAATCCAGTCAGCCAGCGACCATAATGCTGCAGCTTTCTTTTCTGTAATCTTAATCTCGGTGATGAGGAACACCATAGTAGCCGAACCTGAACTACCGGTAAGACGAAGTGAAGTTGTTACTTTTGCATCCAACTCACCGCTAAAGCTAAACTCTCCCCCTACAGTACGAGATGCCGCTGTTTGAAACATATAACTACTACCAGTGGGCGGAGGATTGGCGGTACTGCCATTATAACCGGCCATTCGTATCCACGCATCACCGGAACCACCGTCTACCAAAGTTTTACCGCTGACAGTTATTTCATAAGTCTTTTGCGTCAGGTCTATACCCAAATTACCTTCATTAAGCATAATATGGATACCCTGACCATTTCCCAACAGAGCTACTAAGCCGGTTCCTTCTGCATTTATGTAGGCATAATTTGAGCTAGGAACAGTCCCATTCATGCGTAAGGGTGAAGATGGAATGACAGGGTTAGAACTACCATCCGCAGGTATAGAGTTTCCCTCCCCTGTATATTGGGGATGAGCTGCAATCCAGTCAGCCAGGTTAAATACATATGTTATTCCACTTGGTGTTTCGCTTACGTCTACTGTAAATGTTGTGGTCTGTTCTTCAAAGGTTACGGTAACGGTGCTTTGACCTACCGAAAGTGTACCGCTTAACGCATATTCTGCCGCGGCTATTGGTTTACTGGTGTTGTCACTGTAATTTGCCGTTACGACCAAATCTGTTTTCAATGCAGTAAGCGATGTTTCCTCGTAAATCTTTTTTTCACCCTGCGTATACACTGCGGTTATGCTTGTTAGTGTTCTTGCGGTTACATTTACGGTGAATGTTGTTGTTTCTCCATTGTAGGTAACGGTAATGGGGCTTGAAGGCGCGGCGAGTGTGCCGGTTAACGTATAAGTCGTTACCTCTTCACTTGTGCCGCCGACGTAATTCGCGGTTACGGTTAAATCTTTTTTCAGGTCATTAATCGGCGTATCCGGGAAAACAGTTTCAGTTTGCGTATAATCCGCGGTTATTCCTGCCAGTGCCGGTCTTTCTCCAAGGTTTATAACCGTTATATCGGTAACAACAATTTCCACAGACCGGCTGATGTCATCATTATCGCCGGTTGTACTGTCAGTGTCCTGGGCGCGGATACGAACTCTGGTCGTATCATTTCCGTTTGCGGGCAATATGCAGCTAACAGAAAATTCCTGGTCTGCCTGTGTTAAAACGCTGCCGGTAAACTTGAATACATTACTGTTTTGATCATGCAATACCATCTGCATACCATCGCCGGCAGGCGTGCCGGTAAGGTGCCCGCTGACGGACAGTAAATACAAATTCTCCGCGCAATTCAAATTCAGGCCAGTGCTGTCAATAAATAAATCCAGGCCATGATACGTTGCCCCGGTACGTTCACAAATTTTAACGCCCTCGCCGTCGTCGTCATTCATCACTATTTTTATAACACAACTGGAGCTGGAACTTGCTAAAGGCCTGACACCGCTGCCACTGCCAAGCGTATCATCGTCATTTTTATCGCCCAGCCACTGATACAGTGAAAATACTGGTGCTATATCCGGGTCGTATACACTTACATTGAATGGTGCTGCGCTTTTGCCGCTATAACTGATCGTAACGGGTTTTATACCAACCGAAGAAGAATTAAAGTCGATTAAATAGCCGGTAACATTCTCTGATTTGTTATTGCTGTAATTTGCCTTTACAACCATGCCGGCCGTATCCAGGGATTCGCCTATGGCGTACAGGGTTTTGGTTGGCCTGCTGGTTACTTCTATGCTTGTTACTGTTGGTTTTTTTGGTGGCGGGTCATCATCACCGCTGCTACAGGATGCAAAGGCGCATACTAACGCGATTACAGCAAAAATACCAATAATTGCTGTTCCAAATTTTCTTTTCATAATAATACTCTCCTAAGTTTTTTTTCTCTGTACCAACGGCACATATATAAGAATTTTTACCACGGGTTACACAGGGTTAACATGGAGTTTGTATGAAACCTCATGTACCCCAATGGTAAAAAATTCCCACAGTTTTTTTAGCAGTTAGTAGTTATCTGCTAACTACTAACTAACAACTTCCTCTTACCTTGCCCCCCGGTCGATGATCATAATGTTCGTAAGGCGGAAAACCATGCCTGCCGCTGCGGAACCTGCACTAAGACGCATAGCTACGACATCGGGAGTAGCAGGTATAGCACAGCCAAAGCTGAACGTATCCCCTTCCACATGAGTTATGGGGCACGAATATATTTGTGCTGAAGCGGATGTATAAGTTTCTACCCTCAAGTCCGCTGCAGAAGCATTTTTATTATCCTTCACAATGGAACCTTCATAGAGGATGTCATACTTTCTTCCCGGCAGATTCAAATCCAGTCCGGAGTCACTAACGTTAATACGCAAACCCTGACCGGAACCGTTAATCATAAGTATCAAGCTGCTGTTATCTATGTACGCATAATTTTGACCGGCAGGCAGAGCGGCGACAGAACCGTTCAGGTATAAAGGCTGCTCGGCAGAAGAACTGCTGGCGCTTGCTTTTACTTTTACCGCCTCTCCATCGTTCAATACCGCGTCAATCTCCGCCTGGGTTTTACCGGTAAGATCAAATTCAGGGTGAGCCGTAATCCACTTCTGCAGGTTGAATTTAACTTCAGTCGCCTCATTAATTAAGTCCGCCTTGAGTGTAACTGGCTTGGTAATAACGGTATTGGCGGTATATCTTACGCCCTCTGCGTCATACCAGCCGTTAAACAGATAACCGTCTTTAACCGGCGCTCCCGGGAAACTGGCTCCCAGAGGCATCAAATAGTTAACGCTTATAGTAGAAGGGAAGCTGCCGGTGCCGCCGTTCAGATCAAGTGTCACCGTTATCTGAGCGGGATCTTTCTCCCCGCGGCTGGACATATTACTGCCGCCGGCCAGTGTTACATTGCCGTAGTTTTTGACGCCGTCGGTGTAAGCCTGGCCCATAATCCCGTTCCATGTAAGAATGGCGTCGCGGCTGCCTCCCGAAGTAGACGTATTAAGCTGGAATTCAACGCCGATTACAGGTCCGCTGGTATCAGTAGTACCTGTAATCTTGCCGTCATTCCCAAACACCTGATTGGCTTCGCTGTCACCCTTGAACATCCACGGGATATAAGCCATAACCGAATAGCCGATTTCTTTTCCGGCTACGTCTTTTCGTACCCATGAGTAGTAGTTCTCGCTTTTATAGTAAAGATTAATGGCTTCCTGAGCGCCGCTGGTCCCAGTCCCGGATATGCGGCTGTTGGTATCCACCGTAAAGGCGGCAGGGGCAGTACGGTACTGTATTCCGTAACCGCCGGTGGGGTGCGCCTGTTTGCGTTCATTGGTAAAGATTTCCAGACCGTCAAACATATGCGCGTTGCTGTTGCTCGTAGGATCATCCGCTGGTCCCGCTTCCGCTAAAGTAGTTGTTCTTGCAGTTGCCGAGGCTCCTGCCGACGCATAATAATCGTGGAAGGTCATTTGGGCGTAGACGTACAATCCGTAATCGTCCCAGAAAGCTTTTGCCTTGCCCTCGGTATGGCCAAAGCCTGTATCATCATAGTCGCCGTCAACAGTGTGCGTGAATTTGTAAGCGGGGTTCATCTCATTCAGGTTGACCCTGTTTATGTTAAACACCCAGCCGGTACTATCATCTCCCCACAAGGGATCAATTTGAGTGGGTGCGCTGCCTCCTGTGCCGGAGTAAATAACCGGCTGTCCGTAGTATACGGTTGCGGAAGTTTTCAGAAGTATATTTATCTTATAGAAGGCAGTTTTGCCATTGGCCGATGTAATTCTGATATAAATAACTGAGGTGTCAGTGAGAGCGGAAGTGAATGTCCCGTCCGTTGCATTGGTAAAATCGGTCGGGTTGCCCGATGTTCTGGTGCCTACCGCCCAAGCCACCGCGCCGCTGTCTTTTGCATCAACTTTAATAGTAAAGGGATTCGGCGGAACACCCTGGAAATCGTATGTAACAGCTCTGAGCCTGTTATCTTCCAATGACGTTCCGGGCGTGCCCTTATTAACGACTTCTTCAAACTCAGTACCGTCTCCAAGCTCAAGCTTGTTAATCTCCGCAATATTGCCGGCGTCAATTTTAAAACCGTAATAACGGGTTGTCGTGCCGTCTGCGGCAACTACCTTAACATAGACCTTATCCTCATTTTTCAGGCCGCCGGTGGTAAGCGCGGCAGAAATTTCTTCTCCCGCCCCCGCTGTTGTTGTGATAGGAGTAAAGCTAGACGGAGCAGAGGAGTCCGCCGCTGTTTTTACGGCCCAGCTAATGCTCTGTCCGTTTTCAACTTTTTTAAGCAGCAGTTGAACACTGCCCGTCATATATTTACTGGGCATAACGTAGGGCTTAAGCAAGTCCGCCGCGTTAACATCAGGTTTGCCGACGCTTGCAGTCGGGCTGACGGCCTCAGCATCGGAACCGCCAATCTTGAGGTCCACAATGCGGATGTTGTTGCTTTCGGTCTCTCCCATGTTTTTTACATCAATACAGTAGTAATTGATTTTGCTTCCATTCCCCGATTGAACCCTGAAATATACGGTATCATTGCCTTCCAGCAGAGGGGAGGGTGTAGACATCGGGTTAAAATTGTCTCTCGACGGTAAATCAGAGTCTTTAACAACAGCATAGGTTACTGCTGCCTTGGAGCTTGCGCTTACCGTAAAAGTAACCTCAGTTGATAATGCGTTATTAAAATCAACCTCGCCTATGTTCCCGGTTTCTATTTCTTCCTTGTCGAAATATTCGTCCCAATCACGGGCTGTGATAGCAGAGCCCAGCGTTACGGTATAATCAACACCGTCCGCTCTCGCCCTTACTGACTTCAGAGCGGCTCCGTCGTTTGACGGGGAATCGTCCCCCGAAGAACAAGCGGCAAATGAAAATACCAGCATTGCACTTAACAGTACGCCGCATCCTTTTACCAAAAATTTTTTCATATTCTCCTCCAAAAATTTTTTATCTGTCTAACCTGACCGCTTAAACAACGTTTAAATGGTCAGGTAAAATTCCTCATTCCTCATTTCTTAATTGGTACTTTATAGCTATCCGGCAAGTAGTCGTCCTTCACCCCATTTGTACGCATAGCATTAACAATAAGTTCGTTTGCGGTTACTTTGACATTTATAAACAAACCGCCGTCTATATCGGCTGTATTTCTTGTTCTTTTCACATAACCTTTATCCCAAAGCGGATTACTCTTAGGTGCGGTAGTCGATTCACCGTACTTTTTTGCTCCCGTTGAACCGGCTATGGAATAAATTGTTCCATCGGCGGGCTTGGAGGTAAAATCAACTTTGTCAAGCGCGGCGTCTGCTTCTGTTGTTGCGGTAAGCTTTACAGGAACGGAACGGGTGTAGGTATGGTCGTGTCCGTGAAATACAATATCTACTTTGTACTTGGTGTAAATGGGACCGTATGTTCTGCGCATTTCCGGTATTCTGCTTTCTTCGTAATAGTGGTTGCCAAACGGACCCTTGTGCGTGGCTACAATCCTATACCGGCTTAAATTGTTGTCGCGGTCATGTTCAAGAATTTTGTCCAGCCATACTGCCTGCGCTATGTGCTGAGGTGTGTCAACCATAGTGTTAAGCATAATAAACAGCACCCTGTTATAGTAAAAATAATACGAACGGCTCTTGGCATCTCCCTGTTCCTCGCCGTTAGGCGCAAATGTCATAAAACCGTTAAATATTGTAGCTTCGTTAGTGTGATCTTCACTAGAGCTGTCATTGTAATAGCAATCATGATTACCCTGAGTGGTAATGATGGGCCGTTGGACATTAAAATCATTTGCCGCATTTGTATAACATTCAATCTCAATTGGGCTTTTATTGGTACTCCCGATTCGCTCAACAACATCACCGCAGTGCAAAAAGAACCGGCTGTCGGAATCATAATTATTCGCCGCGCGCAATGTTGTTCTCATATCCTCCTGCGGCTCGGAAGCGTCCTGCGAGTCTGATATTACGGTAAAGCTAAAGTTGGTATCACTGTTACGTGAAGTGAAATGGTAAAAAACCTGCGACCAGCCCGTTCCGTCCGCCCCTACACGGTATTTATAAAGGGTATTTGGGGTAAGGCCGGTAATCTCGGCATTAAAAACATTCCTGCTTGATATATTTCCAATTTGGCCTGATGTGTAAAAAGTTTTTGCCACGGGTTGAATTGTTTTTTCCGGGGCGCTAAAACTGCCTGCCGCCGGAGTAATTTTTATTGTCTGGTTAAGCACATCCTCGTCCTGGTGCCACTTTACCAAAAGCGACGTAGACGAATCCTGCCCAAAATTATTGGTAATATTGTACGGAATGTTTGAGTAAACGTCGATGTCTTCAAAGTTGCCCGTAACAGTAACATTGGACGACGGCATTGTAAATTTATTGCCCATGCCAAAAGTCATAGCAACATTGGGCGGATCAATTGTCCAGTCGGTAAATACCTTGTCCGTTACCGTTCCCGGAGTAAGAGTAATAGTATCTTTGGCGAATGCCTTTGTTTTATTCGCAGAACCGTTAATAACGGTAATGGTATATTCTATTTCCTTAGAATCCGGAGAACTTTCATTTGAATCGTCGCAATTCCACATGAATACGCCGCAGAATACCGCCAACGCCAGTAAAACCGCCATTGTTTTAATTTTTTTCATTTTCTCTCCTTCCCGAACAATACCGGGCTATTTTTTTATTGGTACGTTATACTCGTCAATCACCGCTCCCGATCCGCCATGTACAGCCTTAACGGTAAGATACGACGATGTTACTTTTACATTGATAAACATGCCCGGGGCTTGATCCGGCCCTCCAAACTTTTGACGCTCTCCCGGGAAATACTCGTCCCTGTCAGGACTGGGATCGAGATTGTAATATTTAGGCCCTGCCGTGCTGGCGACTGAATAAATCACTCCGCCGGCAGTACCGGCTGCGAACTGAGGCTTGAGCGAGCTTATCGAAGTGGACGAGTCGATCTTAATGGGGTTAGAGCGGCCGTAAACATGATCATGCCCGGCGAAGAAAATATCCACGTTAAAATCGGTGCAAATTTTGCCGTACGCCGCCCGCACTTCCGGCTGGTAACCCCTTTCAGAGGTACGCCCTCCAAAAGGACTGATGTGTGTAACTACAATTCTGTAATTGCTCGCCTTGTCGTCTTTATCTTTTTGCAGGACATCCTTCAGCCACGCCGCCTGCGCGTCATGATTGGGTGAAGTTCCGTAATTCGTGTCTGTCGTAGCCATGGTGTTAAGCACAACAACAAGTACTTTGTTATAATAAAAATAATACGGCTGGCTCCTGTTAGGATTTGCGGGTTTTTCCCACCCGTTATCGGGGAAGGTAACAAAGGCGTTAAAAACTGTAGCTTCGCCAAAGACGTATACGTTATCACCTGTAGTACGGTATGTATCATGGTTGCCCTGCGTCGCGATAATAGGCCTCTCTTTATTAAATTTGTTCGCAATGCCCGTGTAACTTACAACTTCGTTCGGACGCTTGCCAATCTCGTCTACTATGTCGCCTAACATAAGGAAGAAACGGTTATCAGAATCAAATTTATTTGCCGCGTCTAATACTTTATACATCTCTTCCTCTGTGTGTCCGTTTAAATTGTCCGTATTGTACGAACTATAGGAACTTTGCGGGTCTGCTACTACGGTAAAACTAAAACCGGCGGCGGAACCGCGGGAGGTTTGGTGATAAAATACCTCTGACCACGCTCCCTCTGTTCCCATGCGGTATTTATAAAAGGTGTTCGCTTTAAGGCCGGTTACGTCCGCTTTAAAAACATTCCTGGACTCAAAATCTCCAATGAAAGGCGCCTC
>JAIRUC010000270.1 GCA_031254615.1 Treponema sp.
CCGACATCGGTGATGTTCATTATGTGATCTACTTTGTATCCCGCGCGGCGAAGGGAGCGGACTAACACATCGTGATGCGTATAAGCGCGAAGATTCCCGATATGCGCGTAATTATAAACCGTCGGTCCGCAGCCGTAAAAGCCGACTTTTCCCTCCTGCAGAGGTTTAAAAAGCTGCTTTTCACGGCCAAGCGTGTTGTAAAATGTAAAAGCCATGATGAGATAATAATAGAAAGAAATCACAATAAATTCAAGGTAACCTTACAATGCATTTTGTTGACAAAATAAAAAAGGGTGATATATTAATAGCGGGTGACAAAAATATTATTGAAAGCGTTTTTTGTGAAAGTCTGAAAAAGGGGAAATTTACGAAAAAGACTTCAATCTTAAGGCTTTGTTATCTTTTAATTGTCCCCCTATCTCCACTGTTTATATCCTATAAAGCGTATCTGCCTCATAATAAATCACTTGAAAGTAAAAATCTCTCTACTCATCTCTTCGCAGCATGGCGCGAGGATGTCTTTTGATTTTTTTTAATAATAGAAAATGCGTCGTTGGCGCAAATTTATTTTTTTGTAAGCTACAGAAAAATTTTCATACAAGGAGAATAATATGAAAAAAATTAAAATTACGATGATGTTGATTGCTGCTATTCTGTTTTCCTGTCTGTTCATCATGGGATGTTCTGACAATACGGAAGACCCACCAATAAAGGTTCAGGGAAATGTTTTAATACTACAGGCTTATGGCAATGCAGGCGATGGTTCTCCGGCCGGTGTATCACACTCTTTTGTTGAGTTATACAACATTTCCAATAAGGCTATAAAACTGGACGGAATTAGTCTGTATTATGCCGATGGAATCAGCGGCGCCGATGAAGATGTAACAGCAGACGAGCCATGGAAAAAGATAGCTTTAACCGGAACAATACCTGCCAAAGGTTCATTTCTGGTATTGGGAGCTAAACACAGCGTTTTGAGCAGTACCCGTCATATTATAGATGATAATTACGGAGATATTAATGATGAAAATTTAGCACTGAGCAGAAGGGGGTTTAAAGTTGCCATTATCAAAAGTACAGAAGAATTAACCGTACAGAACCCGTTTAGTAATGACGGCGCCGGGAAACCGGTTACCGGTTACATTGACATGGTAGGCGCTTTAAATGACTCTGGTGCTAACCCGCCTGATCATATATTTGGCTTTGAGACTGAGCCTGCCGGAAACTCCGCATCAAAAGCTGTTCGCCGTAGTACCCTTACTGATACTGATGATAATTCGGAAGATTTTGAATCAATAAGATATTCTTCAGACGGTATTACCGATGAAGAGTTGGCAGTTTACGCGCCGCGAAACTCCAAAGCGGGATCATGGAATCCTTTCGCGGAAGTAAAAGAACCGGAAAACCCGACGGTGGTGGGACCTATAAGCGAATATGCGGGCAAGCTGCTTATTTGGCAGGTTGGCGCAGCTAAAGACGGCGCCATTACCCGCAGTTTTGTAGAACTCTACAATAATACAGATAGTCCAATCAACATGGACACTTACTCTCTGCAATATGCCAATACAGCTGGTGTAACATGGATTAAAATTAATCTGACCGGAACAATCCCTGCGCATAGTTCTTATCTTGTCAGAGGCCAGTTGGGGACTATTACTGATACCAGCCGTTTGTATATTGAGGAGGCAGACAAAACTATCGATAATTTTGTATTAAGCAATGATTATTTTAAAGTTGCGCTTATGGCTAATCAGTATAAGCTTACAGTTGAAAATCCTTTTAATATGACCGGAGGAAAAGCGGCTGATTATGTAGATATGATAGGCGCTTACAATGCCGATGCTGATGCCAATGTAATGGACGCTTATGAAGCGGCTAGATTTTCTCCCATTTCCAAACAAGCCGCCGCCCGTCGTGGTTCACTTACCGATACCGATGACAACAGCGCGGACTTTGAAAGGATTGATTACCGGATTTCCGGTATTTCTGATACCAACCTCGTAAAATTTAAACCCAAAACAGCCAACTACGGCGAATGGAATCCTGTTACCGGCGTAAAAAAGAATAAACCGCCAACCAGTGTAACAATTACCGAAACCGGTGTTTCATCAGGTAAGTTAGAGTTGATGCAAGAAGCCTCTGTTACCTTGTCGGCAAATTTTGCGCCAGCTGACGCGGATACAACAGGTGTAACCTATTCATGGGCAGTGAGTCCGGCATCTGTTCTCACATGTGGCTTAACAACTGAAAGCACGTTTGAAATTACAGCGGCAGGTGCAGGAACTGCAACGGTAACTCTTACTGTCAGCGGCGGCGCAATATCAGTAAGCATATCAGATTCGATACAGGTTACTGTTTCCACGGGAACGCCAATGCTGATGATATTGCAGGTATTCGGTATGCACGCAGAGAATGATTCCGCTCCTACGCATAGTTTTATAGAACTGTACAACAATACCAATACAGCAATAAATTTGAGTACTTACTCCGTGCATTGGGCTAATGGTCTGTCAAGTAATAGCAATGCACCGGCAGAAAAAGATGTATGGAACAAAATTAATTTATCTGGAAATATCCCCGCTAAAGGCTCTTACTTAATTCTTGGCGCACAAATGGTTGATGCTGCGACTATAGCAAATGCCTCAACAAACGGAAGGTTGGATTTAACTACTGTAACAGCAGATGTCAATGAGTCAACGTTTAAGATGAGCAACAGGAGTTACAAGGTTGCCCTTATGTCCAATCAGAGTGATATTTCTGTGGCAAATCCCTGGGGGGAAGCAGCTTGTGTTGATCTGGTCAGCGCTATTAACACATCGGGTACAGATTCTGTTACTGCCGCAAAAGGTACAGATGATCTAGCTGCGGTTAATGCCTCTTCAGGTGGGGCAAACACTATTTCCAAACAGAAATCCTACCGGCGTACAAGCCTAACTGTTACGGGTGATACTTTAACCGACTTTACATCCAAACAATACAGCTCTATTAGCGAAGCTGATATTGCCAAATTCCGTCCCAGAACCGCAGCCGGAACCATAGATGGGTATATCCCTGAATTTTAGGAGAAAGTTTTGGGCATAAAACTAAAGTCAATCAACAGAACTATTTGTTCCTTATCGCTTGCTCTCTGTTGTTTGTTTGCATCCTGTAAAGAACCTAACAATGCTCCCGTTGACGATGAATACAAAAACCCTAACGCAGTCGCAGCAAGAGAACTCACCTTATCACATAACAGCGGACTTTATAACACGCAAATCAGTCTTACATTAACAACAGCGAATGGAAACGAAATCTATTATTCAATAGACGGGAGCATTCCGTCAAAACAGAAAGTTGATAATAAACGGGTATTTAAATACAGTTCTCCTATTACCGTAAAGAATCGCAACGGAGAAAAAAATCTTTTAGCAACGCCGACAAACTCAACAAATATGTATGGGTATGAAAATGATCCTCGAGGCAGTATGCCGGCAATTTATATACCTACTGACAGCCAAGTGCCAAAAGCCACAGTGATTCGTGCAATAGCGGTGGGTTCAAACGGCAAAAAAGGCGGCGTTGTAACTAAAACTTTTTTCATTGGCAATAATGTGGCTAATTCTAACGGTGAACGCGTTATATCTTTAGTTTCGGACCCTTATAACCTGGTAGATGAAAAATACGGCATCATGGTTCGTGGAAATCCCAGTAATAGATGGGACAGTGAGCCTCCTTATAATTTTCGGAGGAAGGGAGCTGACTGGGAGCGGGAAGCGTATCTGGAGCTTTTTGACGAACAAAGAAATGTTCCGCTTTCTACCGGAGTGGGTATCCGTGTCCGCGGCGGATGGAGCAGAGCCAGCGGCCAGAAAAGTTTTACAGTGTACTTCAAAGAACAATACGGTATAAATAACCTGAAAAATTATGAATTGATACCCGGCGCGGTCAAGGCAGACGGAAAAACGCCTGTCGCGACATATAAAAGCGTCATGCTCAGAAACGGCGCAAACGACTGCGATCAAACTAAGTTCTATGATGTTTTTTTGCAAGACCTTGTCAGTGATCGCAGTTTTTCCGCGCAAGCCTCAGTTCCCTGCGTTGTGTATCTGAACGGTGAATACTGGGGGCCTTATAATCTTCAGGAGAGGTACAGTGACAATCATACGGAATATAAATACGGCGTCAAAAAAGAAAATGTTATCTCCTATGACAACGGTGAATTAGATGACGGCACCCCGGCGGACGAATCATTGTATTGGCAGATGATGAATATGAGGTTTAACGATATGTCCGTACAGGCAAACTATGATGCTTTTTGCGCAGCTTTTGACATTCAGAACTTCATTGATTATTGGGCTGCGCAGATATACATCTACAATGAAGATTGGCCGCAGAATAATTACCGGTTATGGAGGGTGCGTAACGCAGAGCCGGGTAACCCCTACGGCGACCAAAAATGGCGCTGGCAGATGTTCGATACGGAATTTGCCATAGGGATTTATAATGGCGGCGGACTTACCAGTAACGGCACAGATGCCTTTGGTCAAATCCTATACGGACCAAGTAAAGATCATCACAACAACCAACTATTCAACGCGTTGCTGAAAAATTCTGATTTTTGTAAACAGTTTGTAAATACTATGATGGACCTTTACAACGTAAATTTTCATCCCGATTCCTTTAATCCCAAATTGGATAAATATGCAGCTGCATACGGACCGTTAATGGAAGGTTATTTTGAAAGATTTGGCCGGCCTTGGGGACATGGAGTTTTTGAGAATAAAACAAATGATGCCAGAAAATACCTGACTAACATAAGAAATGCGATGGTTAATTATTATTTGCCAACTTATTTTAGTAATATAGGTGTTACTTCCGGCAATTTATGTAACGTTACCGTTTCTACAACAGGCGTGTCCAACGCATCTGTAAAAATTAATACAACTCCTAACTTTACAGGAAGCTGGACAGGAAAATACTACTCCGCTATTCCCGTTACAGTAACAGCAAGCGCTCCTCCAAGCGGCTATGAATTTAATGGCTGGACGGTAACAGGCGGTACTACTGTGTCTCCTCTATCGAATACATCAATTACCGTCAACTTGACCGGTGATGCGCAGATTACGGCTAAATACAAACCGGTCGGGCAGTCCATCGTTCCTGTAACCGGTATAACTCTTGATAAAACCAGCCTTAACTTAAAAATAGGAGAAACTTCTAATCTGTCTGCCACTGTTACTCCATCCGGTGCAACATACAAGACTGTACTATGGAAATCAGATAACGCCTCTGTGGCAAGTGTAGATAACGGAAAAGTAACTGCTATTGACGGTGGAACGGCAACAATTACCGCCTCTACAGTAGAAGGCATTTATGCAACATGCACAGTAATTGTAAAACCGCGAGATGTATTACTGGATTTATCTCAAGTTCTTAAAAGTCTGACACCACAGGTTATTGATACTTGGGACAAATTTGATAATGCATTTAATGATTTACCATTAAGAGCTCCGGGCAATATTGAAAGCTACCCATACCCCGAAGTAACTTATGAAATAATTGAGAAGGGTGGTGTCAAACAACTTCAGGTTAATAATTTTGCGTTATGGGCTCCTGGTTTAGATATTATGGATTTTGGATTTCATGTTGGTGACAGAATTGATATAAAAGGAACATATAAAAAAGGACCTGGTAACGGAATATATCTCAATACGCAAAATTATGATCCATGGTGGGCGCCGCTTCAAGGTTGGGAGCAATGGTGTTCTGACGGACAAAGTTTTCAAAAGGAATTCATTTTGTCTGAATATGATGTTCATATGATAAATTTAAATGTAGCCAACGCATGGGGAACTGCTATTAGGATTTCAACAGGCGGGATTGAGCCTTGGTCCGGAACAAACCCCAACGGTATTTCAACATTTATCATTGAGCAATTTAAAGTGTCCGGGTACAGAGACTAATTTATCCGCTATTTAATTTTACAGGGCTGTCCAAACAGACAGCCCTTTTTTTAAATGTTTCCGGCAAGCTGTTTGTACATACTGGCCTGAATACCAATTGACACAAACATTTGAAAAACAATTATTATAAGTATAAGAAAAGACGTAAATTCGGTGTCAAAGCTTCTCAGAATTTCCTGTACAATGGTAAAAATCAAAATCGGAATAATGTTTATTAAAAACATCCTCCCCTTGTTACCGTAAGTAATATTGTTACTAAGTGAAATTGCCTCGGCAGGATTTTTTCCCTTGTCTACAACCAATAGCGGCGCAAAGCTCCATGCTAAAGCAATGACAAAACCGGGGACTATAAAGAAAAGTAACCCCATAACTGTGCCAATGAGAACAAAACCTAAAACAAGAAAACATTCTCCCATGCATTTCCTGTATTTGGGAGCAAAAATCTCCGTAAAGGGGATTACTTCTCCTCTGCTTACTTTTGAAACAATACCGACAAACATTCCGATTGTTGTTCCTACATTAATATAAGGAATCCAGATTGTTACTACCCAGAAAAAAAGATTCACCAAGATTGAACTAATGTTTTTTACGCCAATGTCGATTCCGTCCTTTAGCGTTTCTATAACTTCAAGTTTCTTTACATTTACATCTACATCCGACATACAATTCTCCTAAAAGTTAATGATTACAATTATATGATTATGGGCAAAAAATAGCCAGAAAAAACCTTTCCGTAAATTATCATAATTCTTTAATACGGGCAATTTCGTCGCGGATAGCCGCCGCCTGTTCAAATTCAAGGTTTTTGGCATGTTCAAGCATTTCGTTTTCAAGAGCCTTAACCAGTTGTTTGCGCTGTGCGGGAATCAACACGTTATAAGACTTTTTAAGCGTTTCGACCGTAGTTGCCGCCGCATTGTCCGCTTCTTCTATGTGGCGATGCAGTATTTCCGCAATTGCCTTTTTCACTGTCGCAGGTGTAATGCCGTGTTCTTTGTTGTAAGCAATCTGTACTTCGCGGCGGCGGTTGGTTTCGGCAATCGCCTGCTCCATCGCGTCGCTCATACGGTCGGCGTACATGATAACCTTTCCGGCGGCATTACGCGCCGCGCGCCCGATAATCTGTACAAGACTTGTGAGGGACCGCAAAAAGCCGATCTTGTCGGCATCTAAAATCGCGATAAACGAAACTTCCGGCAAATCGATGCCTTCGCGCAGAAGATTAATCCCTACAAGTATGTCAAAATCGCCCTGCCGTAACTGTGTAAGAATTTCGACCCTTTCGATCGTTTCAACCTCGCTGTGAATGTAACGGACTTTCAGCCCAAGACCGGAAAGGTAATCGGTTAAATCTTCCGCCATTTTTTTTGTCAGGGTAAGGATGAGCGAGCGCTCTCCGGCCTTAATCCGTTTTTGCACTTCGCCGTAAATATCTTCCATTTGCCCTTCACTTGGACGCACTTCGATTTCCGGATCCAAAAGGCCGGTGGGACGGATTAACTGCTGCACTACCCTCGCCGACTGCTCCATCTCGGTCTTGCCTGGCGTAGCGGAGACAAAAACAGTCTTGTCAAGCCGCTCTACAAATTCATCGTAGCGCAGGGGGCGGTTGTCCAAGGCGCAGGGCAGGCGGAAACCGTAATCGACAAGGTTCTGTTTGCGGCTGCGATCTCCCGCGTACATCGCACCAAGCTGCGGAAGCGTAACATGGCTTTCGTCAATGAACGTTAAATGTTTCTTTGGAAGATAGTTGACCAGCGTGTCCGGCGTTTCGCCCGGTTTGCGCCCCGCCAAAATTGCGGAATAATTTTCTATTCCCGAACAGTAGCCCATTTCCGTAAGCATTTCGATATCATATTCAACGCGGGTTTTAAGCCGCTCTGCTTCCAGAACTTTTCCGTTTGCCTTAAATTCTTCCAGCCGCTCTTTAAGCTCCTGCTTTATAGCGCCTAACGCATTTTGAACCATGTCCGGCGGCATGACAAATTGTTTGGCAGGATAAATGAGAGCGTGATCAAGCTCTTCAAGTATTTCGCCGGATACCGGATTAAAGCGCCTTATGCGTTCGACAAGGTTCCAGTCCAAGTCAATGCGGTAGGCTTCTTCCATGTAGGCGGGGAAAATTTCCAGAGTGTCGCCCCGTCTGCGGAAGCGGCCGCGATCCAAAACAGCGTCGTTGCGTTCATATTGAAGTTCCACAAAGCGGCGGATTAGCGCGTCAACATCGACGGTTTCGCCCTTTGAACAGGTGGCGGTCATTTTGCGGTACACATCCGGCGTAACCATGCCGTAAATGCACGACACAGTCGCCACGATGATTACGTCTTCGCGCTCCATCAAACTTCTCGCCGCGGAAAGCCGCATGCGCTCGATCTCGTCATTTATCGACGCGTCTTTTTCGATGTAAAGATCGCGGCTGGCGACATACGCTTCCGGCTGATAGTAGTCGTAGTAGGAAACAAAATACTCAACAGCGTTGTTGGGAAAAAATCCTTTGAACTCGCGGTAAAGCTGAGCGGCTAACGTTTTGTTGTGGCTGACAATCAATGTGGGCATCTGCACCTCTTCGATTATCTTCGCCATGGTAAAAGTTTTACCCGACCCGGTAACGCCCTTCAATGTCTGATATTTGTCCCCCGCCCTGACACCGCCCGCGAGCGCCGCAATCGCCTGCCCCTGATCGCCTGCCGGTTTAAATGGTGATACTACTTCAAATTTACGCATAATAGCCTTCATTAATATCACAGAATTTGCATATTGGCAATTAC
>JAIRUC010000283.1 GCA_031254615.1 Treponema sp.
TCTTCTTATGCTTATACTGCCTGTGTGGGGGGGATTTGCGGCTACAACTCCGGCGGTATTAGCGATTGTTATAGCACAGGAGATGTTTTCGCTTCTTCTTCTTCTTCTCCTGCTACTGCTACTACCTATGCGGGAGGGATTTGCGGCCGTGGCGAAAGCTCTAAAACCAGTAATTGTTATAACACGGGAGATGTGTTCGCTTCTTCTGCTGCTACTGCCTACGCGGGAGGGATTCGTGTCACTACTCAAACAAACTGACCGAAAAAGAATCAAAAACGGAGGCCGAAAAAAAAGGTCAAAAAAAATGACCAAAAAAAGCCGCTGAAAGAATCAACAACAATTCAAGAAATATCCAGCGGCAAAAAAATGGAAAAAAGCTTAATAAGCGTCAGAAAGTCCAAGAACAGCATCGGAAATAGATTCGACACTAAAATCGGCAGCGGCATAAGCATCGGAATCCTGTAAATTTAAAGGCATACGCTCCATATAGCCTTCTTCAGCGAGACGAATTTTTTCAAGTAAATCAATGACAAAAGCAATAGTTTTGCGGCGTTTCCCTCTTGTAGACAGATCTAAAGAAGCAAGGAATTGATTAAAAGAATTCATAATAATAATCACCTTTCTAAAATAATAAAAAATTTTTAATATAAGCAATATAGAAAAAGAAGTAAAAATAATATTCAATAACTATTCAAAGAAAGAAACTTCTTTATCCGATCGCCAATCTTTATGGATACCGGCCTTATCAAGATATTCGCGACGAAAGGATTCGCGTACATCGGAGCCGTGCGGAGCGGATTTATAAGCGGAAAAAGATTTATGTCTGGACATAGCGTCAAGTTTAGCGGACATTTGAATATTCAGGGATTTACATAAAGCTTTAATATCCTCATTGTCAATATCAGAAAAATCCAATAAAAGGACAAGACGGAATACATCCCTGAAAAACAAGAACGGCACTTGAATATTATTAGCCATAAAAAATAATCACTCCAATCACCAGGACAGTTCCTGTTCAATAACAAAACGGACAAGGGAATCTTCGATAATACGGGTATTTTTTTGGGCAGCGGTCATAAGGGCAAGTTCACAAAGTTTATTAATTTTACGCGCGGAACCGTTGGAGTAATCAAAAACAGCGGCAATAGCGGAATCGGAAAATATCTGACGGTTTTCACCGGCGTAAGCGAGGTGTTTATCGATGTACTCCTGAGTCTGTGCGCGGTCAAAGGTTGAGAGTTTAAAACGGTGGTCAATCCTTTGGCAGATAGGCTCGTAAATTTCCTTAGAGAGTTTAATGCGCAAATCGTTCTGACCTACAATAATGAGGCACATGGGATTTTGGCTGTCCATCTTATAATTAAGCAGGAAACGAGTTTCTTCAAGCATTTCATGGGATAGCAGATGGGCTTCGTCGATGATGATGACAGGTATTTGCCGGCCTTGTTCGAGCATAGCGTTAAGCTCGCCCATCATTTTTTGTTTACCTTCGCTGCGGTAAAAACATGGTTTTTCCAAGTTAATGAATTTTTTAAGCACTTCCCAATAAAAAACACGCGGTGTAAGGGCCGAATCACTTATGTAAACGTAATTGAAAAGATTGCCGTCAAGCGATGAAACGAATTTACGCATCGCGGTTGTTTTTCCAGTGCCGACATCGCCTGTCACAACACAAAACTTACGTGTTCTGGCGCAAAAATTGAGCCTGGCGTGAAGTTCGTCAAAACCCGGCGTGGAATAGAGTTGGTCGCAAGGAATGTCCCTCGCGAACGGCGAACGCAGGAAATTGAAAAAAGCCTCATACATTAGCGCCGCCCCCTTTTTCCATGTCAACAAAAGAAATAGAGCCGTTTTTTTGCTTGTCGCGCTGCCCGCTGCTTTTTTCATATGCTGCGAGCAAACGGGAACGAGATGGGGTTTTGGGTTCGGCTTGGTCTTGGTCTGATGTTTGCTTTGTTTTGATATATTCCTGGATAATAAGCGGAGCGGCTTTGCGTATAAATAAACCGTCGTGAAAGAACCCGACGAACAAGGGCGGGCGCAGCCCGTTTTCGCGGAGCGAAAATTCCGACCAGATTTCGATAACGGACAGGTCGAAGGGGTCATAACGCACATCAACTTTTTTATGCATTAAGTCCGAGCCTGCGTCATAAACGCAATTGCCTTGCTTGACAGCGCCTGTCTTGTCGACCGTCCTTGTAACTTCCCAAAGGAAAAGGTTGTGGCAATCTTCGGAAGAGGCGAAGCGTATTTTTTTAGCGTTTTCCCTGTATGCCTCAAACGGCGATTTTCCGCCGAGGGACGAGTGCGGTTTATGATTATAACCCTCTTCAAGCCATACACGAAACTTTTGGTTTAGGGATACGAGGCTGTCCGCCGGCTCAAGGCTTAATTCTTCCAAAAATTCGTTAATCAAGCCGTTAAAGCGTTCTATTTTGCCTTTACTTTGAGGCGAATAAGGTTTAGTATTGATATGCCGGATGCCAAGGCGCGCGCATGCCAGACGGAACCATTTGGAAACAAATATCTTCCCGTTATCTATATAGACCGCTTCGGGTACGCCAAATTTTTGCAACGCTTTCCTGAAGCAGTCTTCCAATATCGGGAGACGTTGATTGTCATAAATTTCGGCGTGCGTTATTATTCTGGTAGCGTCATCAATCATAGCCAGAATGTAAGTCTTTGTCTTTTTACCGTCCTTTCCCGCTATATACGGGCCGTACTTGATATCGGCCTGCCAAAGGGCGTTCCGGTTTTCTTTCTGGAACCGCTTTGTAACAGGTTGATTCGTTTTGGCCTCGGCGGGACTGCAGCCGTTTTGAGCAAGATGCCTCGACAGGGTGCTTTTGGATATCTGTCCGGACCCAGCTATGCCTTCCGATTCAAGAATTGATATAATCCGGCGCACACTCCTGCCTGGCAATTCACGGCGCAGTTGGATCGCTTCTTCAAGTATGGAGTCTGCCAGGCTTTTGCTTGCGCCTTTATCGTACCGTTCTTTCTTCAAAAGGCCTTCATACCCTTTTTCCGAATATCTTTGCAGATAACGCCGCAGCGTCCGCTCGGAAACATTATGTTTTTCGGTGATTTCCTTGCGCAACCTCCTTTTTTGCGCGGGCTCAAGATCATCGCTTAATAATGGTGCGATGACCTCATACTTTTTCAGACCCGATTCAAAATTTTCTTTACCCATCTGATATAACCTCCTTTTTTTGGAGCGGGGCGGTAATTTAATTACTTTTTTACTCCCCTTGCCCCTTTGCGGACGCATTATATAAGATGTGTTTTCGGTCGCTTTGCCAACTTATGTGGATACCCCCCCCTCTTACATATAATGGCTAAATATGTATATACAAGCAAATCCGAGTATGTTTCCACATGTCTTTATCTTTGGCAGGTATTCCGAAAGGGTTTTTAATTGCTCCGTTGGTGTCAGACCCAATAGTATTATTTCGCTTACCGTTTTTCCGGTCGTTTTTATTATCAACGCCTTAAATTTTGATATCCATTCTGTTATCTGATCCCCTATTGTTTTTATCCAGCGCCGTACCGTATATACGCTCGCTTTTGTTTCTATATCGTAGACGCCCGTTGTTTCGGCGTCAATTATTACCGCTTCTATTTCGTTCGCGCTGTACTGTTTATACGGCATTAAAAAATCAGGCAGCACCGCTATCGTGTCGTTACATTCATAGCAGATCAGTCTGTATATTCTTATTTTTTCGCCGGTCTCTTTTATTGTCCGCGGGTAGCTGTCATGGACAGCCATCCGTTTAGTATTATGCGTGGAACAGCATATTTCCAGCGATTGTAGGATTATTAATGATTTTTCTCTATATTTATTGACTGTTGATCCGAGATATGCGATAATTGGCATGTTTTTTGGTGGTCTTAAACGGAGCGGCTGGCTGGCCTTTTTTGTTTCGTTTAAGGCTTTTTTCTTCTCCTCGTTTTTTTTGAGTATCCATTCTCATTTTGATATTTCCGTCTGTTAGACTTGACAAGGCGTTACACGCCTTGTTTTTGTTGGTTAGGATTGAAGTTATTATCTTTTATTGTAAAATAAAAAACAATCCTCTTCTTTCGGTGGATTGCTCCTTTTTGGCCTTTTATTTTGGGACAGTTTGTGTTGGCTTTTTTGGGTAATTACAGCAATACGTTATTTATGTCATATTTTGTTTATATATAAGCCCGAAATCGACTATTCATTTAATA
>JAIRUC010000002.1 GCA_031254615.1 Treponema sp.
GCCCTTTCAAACTGCGCTGCGGCTACGGTCACAAAGCGGCCGTCGTCGGTGGTCATTTTAATTTGGCCGGTGACGGGATTAACTTCTGTAATTCTCCATGATTCTTTGTTGTAGGTGACCTTTACGCCCTCCTGCGGGAGGTTGCGCTGTTGTTCGCTGTAGAAGTTGTATTCATAAAACAGGCAGCATAACAGACGTCCGCAGGGGCCGGAAATTTTTACGGAGTTAAGCGAAAGTTTTTGGTCTTTTGCCATTTTAATTGAAACGGGTTTTAGCTTGTCGGAAACACAGTGGCAGCAATAGCCGCGGCCGCAGACTCCAAGTCCGCCAAGGACTCTCGCTTCGTCGCGCACGCCGATTTGGCGGAGTTCAATTCGCATTTTAAAAACGCTTACCAAATCTTTTACAAGTTCCCGAAAATCCACCCTGTTGTCGGCGGTGAAGAAAAATAATATTTTGGGCTCTTCCAAAAGATAGTGAACAAGAACAAGTTTCATTTCAAGTTTGTGCTGTTCGATTTTTTTGAAACAAATGTCAAAAGTTTCTTTTTCCTGCTGATGATTTTTGCAGGCTCTGTCCAAATCTTCCTGAGTGGCGGCGCGGACAATCCACGCGATTTCGGAAACGGGCGGAAGTTTTCCGCGGACAGAACCGATTACCTGCGCGAGATCGCGTCCGTAGCGAGTGGGCACAATTACCATTGAATTGGGGGCAAGGTTGTCTTCTCTGTAAACGGCAAGAAAAGTTTCGTGGGAGTACAAAAGCCTCAATCTGTAGATAGGTGTGTCAGGCGCGATGGATTCAATGCCGGCGTCGGAGCCGGTTACGATACTGTTTTCTTTCGGCTCATCCTCAAGAATTACATCGTCTTCAATATTTTCATAGTCGTTATAATCACTCATAAAAATCCTACTGCAATAAGTCTACCAGAAGGCCGCGTATTTCCTCAAGCCGTGAAACCAGCTCCATTTGCTGTTTCTGGCCCGAAAGAAGCATGGCGGCCAAATCTTCCAGTTTTTTATCAATAACCTGAATCTTGGTGTACATTTTTCCCTGCATCGCTTCGGGAGTGCCTCGCCTGCCGGAAAAACCCGGGCGTAAAAAATTAGGGATGCCTTCTTCGTGTTCCAGCGCGTAACTGTTTTTTACGACATAGTTCATAAAGTTGCGCACCGCCTGTTTGTAGCGCATAATTTCTTCGGGGAAGGGGCGGCCGCGCAGAACATCGCCGGCACTGCGGACTTCGTCCATTAAAATATTTACCGTGTTTTCGGAAACCGGAAGTTCCTGCAATGGGCCGATTTCGTCCGCTGTCTTACCGCGAAGATCGTCAAACAAACTGGAAAAACTTGTTTTGCCGGTGCGGGATGTTTTTGATTTTTTTTCGTCCTTCACCTGTGCATAGGCGGCAGGATTCATATAGAGAGAAGTATCTGTGCCTTCTACTTTAGCCATGGACTTTTTGGAAAACAGGCAGGGCCGACTTTATTCCCTGCGCATCCTTGTACTCGGATATTGTTTTTATCCAGCTTTCTTCATTGGGACAAACTTTGATCGCCCCGTTGATAAAGCAGCCGTCGTCCGCCTGTATGCGGCGTGTAATAATGTCGCCGATCACAATCGCCGTGGAAAGAATAACAAGGTGGCCGTCCGCAAAAATGTTGCCGCACACCACGCCGCCAATGGTAATGTTTGTTCCCGTCACATTGCCTTTCATCCGGGCGCGCTCGCCGATTACTACTCTGCCCCTTGCCCTTACATTTCCGCTGATACTGCCGTCGATGCGTGTAAAACCGCCGGCTTCAATGTCGCCTGTAAAATTTGTGTTGGGACCGATTATTGTATTTATTGAATAGTCGCTGTCCTGCGCCACGCTGTTAATGTCCTTGTCTGGCCACGCTGGAACGGAGGGTAATATAGCGATAAGGATCTACAACATCAGAACCGATATGAACTTCATAATGAAGGTGAGGGCCGGTGGAAATACCGGTATTTCCGATATAACCGATAACTTCACTCTGCTGTACGCTCTGCCCAAGTTTTGCCTTGATGCTCTGCAAGTGCGCGTAACGGGTGTAGTAACCGTGCTTGTGCCTGATAATTACAAAATTGCCGAAGTCGTTGGAATATTCGGCGGCCACAATCTGCCCGCCCGCTGTCGCTATAACCTGATCACCGGCGCGGTGTGTGGAAATATCAATTCCCTTGTGAATATAATACTGTCCGCTTATCGGGTTAATATTCTGTCCAAAGAACATTGAAATGTTCCCTATGCCGCCTTTAACCGGCCAGACACTCGGGATTTCGGTAAGAAGAGCGCTCTGTGAATCCAGAAGAACTCCCATCTCTTTAATCGGCTCTACTGCCTGCGAAAGATACGCGGAAAGTTTGCGCACGTCATCGACTTCACGAAGCGTCCCGTCCGTTGTCTCTTTTATCCCCAAGAAAGAACTTAAATCACCTAACGTATTTTGAGTTGCTGCGTTATTCACGCTTTTGCCTAACGCCGAAAGAACGCCGGTAAGCGCGCCTTCAAAATTACGCGCTTCCCTTAAAAGCAAAGATGTCTCGTCACGCAGTTGATCCAGCGAAGCCTGCACATCTTTTAAGCGGACATCCTTGCTTGCCATCGCGTACATGGTACTGCTGTAAGAAGCCCCGTACCAAAAGAACGAGCCGAGAATGCCGAACACGACAAGTAAAAAACAACATATTGAAAGTACTGTTATGTGAAGATTATAAACTCGCTTTTCTGAATGAGGGACAAAAACAACTGTGTAACGTCTGGACAGGAATCTTCCTATAGCCTTAAAAATACCGCCAATGAAACCTGCCGTGGCAACCACAGCATTTTTCATTCTTTGGATAAGTCTATTTTCCAGACGCTTATAATCATGTACCGAGGCCATTCACGCTCCTACGCAGTTTCCAAACAACTATTTCATTGTAACTTATTCCGAAATCGTTGTCAAACAAATTCTAAACCGCCTTAAATCCTGCCTGTATAGCCTGAATATTCATAGGAATAAACTGATGCTTATCAGGCGGGAAAAATTTCTTCAATACACCTTCAATATCGGCTAAATTCAGCGCTTTTGTGAGCTTTACCATGGCGCCGAGAGCAACCATATTGGCAAAACGGAGGCCTCCAACCTGTTCGGCAATGCCGGTAGCCTCAACTTTGACGATTTTTATGCCGCTTCGGCTTGGATTTTCCTTTACAAGGCTGGAATTTATCAGCATTAAGCCGTTTTCTTTGACAATTTTCTCGCAAACAGGGAGAGAATCCGCGTTCATAACAAGAACTGAGTCAGGAATCGTGACCAAAGGGCTCGCGATTTCATCATCGGAGACGATTACGCTGGCTCTGGCGATGCCGCCGCGCTTTTCCGCGCCGTAAAACGGGAAAAAAGTGACGTTTTTCCCTTCCTGCATGGCAAAATAAACCCAAAGTTGGCCAAGAGAGATGATTCCCTGTCCGCCGAATCCCGCAAAAAGTGATTTTTCTGTCATTTGGAGCCTCCGTCCAGTGTGTTTTTAACTTCTCCAA
>JAIRUC010000016.1 GCA_031254615.1 Treponema sp.
GAACTTATCAAAATTTTTGATAAGTCCAAAAATATAAAGAATTATCCGGGTACGCCAAAGGCTTTTACTGAAAAAGGCTTGTATATGCTTGCCACAATATTGAAAAGTCCGCAAGCAACTGCGGCGACGATTGCCATTATTGAGGCTTTTGCAAAACTGCGTGAATTATCGCATACAATTGCAAAGCTGGCGGACGCTAAGGAAAAGCCGGAACAACAATCACTTATGCAAAGAAGCGGGGAAATTTTCTCTGAATTGATAGCCAACGATCTACCTGTATCGGGAACAGAAACTACCTTTGAGATAAATTTTGCGGTAATGAAATTCCGGCACACTGTTAAAAAAGAGAAAAGAAAAGAAAAATTGAACAATTAACAAAGAAAAGGGCAAAAACATAGCCCCAAAAACCAGGCCAGCGGGTATTGACAATTATTCAAAAATTTTATACATTTATCCTTAAGTTGAACAAAGGCGTTCATCAGATGATAGGGGGAGTTGTCAGATTTCCGCCATATCTTTTGATGAGCGCCTTTTTTTGGAGGTTTTTATGCAGATTGAAGGGCAGGTACGGATACCATCCGGCTGTGCCATATCGGGTATTATCGACAAGTCCGGCAGGCGTATGAGCGGCGAGGCGATTATAAAGTCGATTGCCGTTATGCATGACCGCTCGAATGGGCTGGGGGGCGGTTTTGCCGCGTACGGAATCTATCCCGAATATAAAGATTATTACGCCCTGCATTTGTTTTACGATTCTGTGTCGGCGAAAAAAGAGTGCGAGGAATTTCTGGAGAGGCATTTTGACATTATCAACCTTTCAAAAATCCCTACACGGAAAATGAAGGAAATTACTGATGAGCCTTTGATCTGGCGTTACTTTGTAACTCCTCTGCCGACCAAACTTGCCGACAGCCAGCTTGACGAGAGGGAATTTACCGCCAAATGCGTGTTCCGCGTTAACACCAGAATTGAGGGCGCTTATGTGTTTTCCAGCGGAAAGAACATGGGCGTGTTTAAGGCGGTCGGGTTTCCCGAAGATGTCGGGCGGTTTTACAAGCTTGAGGATTATGAGGGCTGGTGCTTTACAGCTCACGGGCGTTATCCGACAAATACGCCGGGCTGGTGGGGCGGCGCTCATCCTTTCAGCCTGCTTGATTATACCGTTGTGCATAACGGCGAAATTTCCTCTTACGATACCAACAGGCGCGCAATCGAAATGTACGGCTATAAATGCACTCTCCAGACCGACACCGAAGTTATTACCTATATTGTGGATTATCTGCACAGAAAACGGAAACTTTCATTTAACGAAATCGCTTCGGTCATCGCCGCTCCGTTTTGGCAGACCATTGAAAAACAAACGCCGCAGGAGCGTGAGACGCATGAGTTTTTGCGCATAATGTTCAGCGCTCAGCTTATAACCGGCCCGTTTTCAATCTTGGTTGGTTTTGACGGCGGACTGATGGCGTTAAACGACAGGCTCAAACTGCGAAGCATGGTGGTTGGGGAAAAGGGAGACCTTACTTATATCTCCAGCGAAGAAGCGGCTATCCGTATCATCGAGCCGAACCTTGACAATGTTTGGGCGCCCAGAGGCGGTCAGCCGGTAATCGTTTGCCTTGACGGCAATATCAATAATGAATGAAAATCATTTCATCATTAGATTATTTACCTCATCCCAATCATGAGGCGGCGGAGTTTTAACAAAAGTTATACACCGCTTCGTATATAGTTTGGCTACATTGTCTTCCGGGAAACGCTTCATCAGCATAGAAAATAACCGCAAAGCTTCACTAAATTTCCTGCGTTCATACAGATCAATTGCACTCTCCCAAATTTTTACCGCTTTTTGTTCAATATCGGTTACTTCACTGTTTGCAGATAACAGTTCGTACAGACGCAATGGTTTCTGTATTCCTACAACCCTTACCCGGTCAAGGCGGCGCAGCAGAAACTCATCACCGATTTTTGCCCTTGTGTATTCGCTTATCAATATGCCGCCGGTATGGTACTGCTTGTTCACGCCTTCAATGCGCGACGCAAGGTTTACCGCGTTTCCCATAACGGTATAATCCATCTTTTTTTCCGCTCCCATATTGCCTATTACCATTTCACCGGTATTTATTCCGATGCGTGTAAAAATAGGTACGGAAATCAATCCCTCATTCAATAAAGTTTTGTTTAACTCTTTCTCCGCCGCTTTAATCGCAAGGGCGCTGCGGCAGGCAAGGGCGGGATGTTCGGCATTGAATAAAGGGGCGCCGAAGAACGCGATAATCGCATCTCCCCAATATTTATCTATGGTTCCAAGATACTCCATTATGATATTGCTCATTACCGTAAGGTACCTGTTTAAGAGCCGTACCAAATGAACAGGATCAAGCTGTTCCGAAATCGCAGAAAAATTTCTAATATCGGTAAAGATAACTGTCATTTCACGTTTTTCACCGCCAAGATTCAGCTTGTCCGGATTTTTGACAATTTCGGAAATAATCTCCGGCGCAAGGTAACGGGAAAAGGCGCTTTGCAAAAAATTTTCTTCGATTATCAGCATTGCGAATATGATTATTACCATGAGCAGGAAAGAATAGGGAGCCGCCCAGAACATCGGCTCTATACCTGTTTTCAGAATTAATAGATCGCGCAGGCTTGCTCCTGCAACAGTCAGCACGACAATAAACATCTGTACAACTTTTTTATTTTTTCTGAAAAAAACGATGTAAGCCAGAATAATAATACTGCCTGCCAAAATCGGTATAGTATTGTAATTTGTCATAACAGCGTACATTGCGTTTACCGCCTGTTTTGTTTTTTGAAAGGCTATGAATAAAGCGCAAAGGAAACTGTAGGAAAGAAGACCGGCAATAATATACTTCTTTTTTTTCTCAAATATTCCGACCGACTCCAGCATAAATGCGGCAAAGAAGGCAAAAGTCAGCAGTTGAAAAATCCTGGTCACTTTCAGGAGCAGTGTATAATGCGGCGAGTTAAATGCAAAACCGACACTTGAATAGGCAAAGAAAAACGAAAGGCACAAAAATGTAAAATACACATACTTGATATCCTTGCGGCCTCTGGAAAGAAAAAGGAAAAAATGATAACAGGCAATAAGCAGCGAAAGAATCTGGGCAGCAAGCACCAAATGTGAAGTCAGCAAATTCTTCATGAAAACTTTCTTTTCGTTAAAGTTATAATCGGCTATTGAAAATTCAGACAGCCGGTTTGTTTCGTATTGAGGAAATGTTTCGATTACAAGAACATTATCCTGTGAATAATTAATCAGACCGGCGGCAAGCGGCACATGAACGGCGAGAGGCGTCCCGGTACTGTACACTCCATCTGAGTGTATTCCCCCTTGATAGATTACAATATTATTGACCCGTACAGTAAACGGCACATACAGGGGATCGATGTACAACGTAATATCTCTGTTCCTGTAATTCTCGCTGATTGAAAATTTTGTTTTGAACACATAATAGTTTTCACCGCCTTCTACGGGAGCGGGCAAATCCCCTCCGTCATACGGCTCAAATCCCGGCATATCGAATTCAGATGCGGCCATTTCGCCCATCTCCGATTTATTCCCAATATGCAGAAGAAACCCGTCAAGCCTGGTGGAACGGCTGCCTGTATAGTGGTTTTGCGCAAAAACCTGAACAGAGGTTAATACCAGCAGCAAAACAGCGCACTTTACATTCTTATTCATTTATATATAAAAAATAACACACTAATAGACCAATTGCCAAGTGTAAAAAAGCTTCTTTTTTATGTACTGAGCGTCTTGACAAAAATTCGAAAAATGTATAAATTATAGACAATGAACAAAGGCGTTCATCAGATGATACGGGGAGTTGTCGGGATTCTCCATATCTTTTGATGAGCGCCTTTTTTGTGTGGTTTGGGCGGGCCCAGAGGCGGTCAGCCGGTAATTGTTTGCCGTGACGGCAATATCAATATGAGGAGTGAAGCATAATGGCATTAAACTTATTATACCCCGAATATGAAGTGGTAAGAAATTACGACAGATGTATCGCTTGCCGCGCCTGTGAACGCCAGTGCGCAAACGAAACGCACGAATATCTTGCCGACGCGAATGAACGGCAAGGCCGAATGATCTGCGATGACGCAAAATGTGTTAACTGCCATCGATGCGTTTCGCTCTGCCCTACCCGCGCGCTTAAAATTGTAAAAAGCGGCAACACATATAAACAGAATGTAAACTGGAACGGCAAAACGATTAATGAAATCTACCGGCAGGCGGATTCCGGCGGTGTGCTGTTGTCTAGCATGGGTAATCCGGAAAATTATCCGGTGTATTTTGACAAAATACTGTTAAACGCTTCGCAGGTTACCAACCCGTCCATAGACCCTTTGCGCGAGCCGATGGAGACAAGGGTATCTCTCGGCGCGAAACCGGTAAATATAGAACGTGACGAAAGCGGCAGAATTAAAAACAACCTGCCGCCGCAGCTGCATTTGTCTATGCCGGTAATGTTCTCCGCAATGAGCTACGGCTCAATAAGTTACAACGCGCACGAAAGTTTGGCGCGCGCCGCGGAAGAACTCGGCATTTTGTACAACACCGGCGAAGGCGGCCTGCATGAAGATTTTTACCGTTACGGGAAAAACACGATTGTTCAGGTGGCATCGGGACGTTTCGGCGTTCACCCCCAATATTTGAATTCGGGCGCGGCGATTGAGATTAAAATGGGTCAGGGCGCGAAACCCGGTATCGGGGGACATTTGCCGGGGACAAAAATAGTCAGCGACATTGCCCGCACCAGAATGATTCCCGAAGGCAGTGACGCGATCTCTCCGGCTCCTCACCACGACATCTATTCAATTGAAGATTTGCGGCAGCTTGTCTTCTCTTTGAAAGAAGCGACGAATTATCAAAAGCCGGTCATTGTTAAAATAGCGGCTGTCCATAACGTTACCGCGATTGCCAGCGGTATCGCCAGAAGCGGCGCCGACATTATTTCCATTGACGGCTTCCGGGGCGGAACGGGCGCAGCTCCTACACGCATACGCGACCATGTCGGCATCCCCATAGAACTCGCTCTTGCCGGCGTTGACAAACGGTTACGCGACGAGGGTATACGCGACAATGTGTCAATTGTTGTCGGCGGCAGTATCCGCTCCAGCGCCGACATTGTAAAAGCTCTCGCTCTGGGCGCGGACTGCGTGTACATCGCCACATCCGCCCTGATTGCGTTAGGGTGTCATTTGTGCAGAAGCTGCAACGCAGGCAAATGCAACTGGGGTATCGCGACCCAAGTCCCGGAACTGGTCAAGCGCCTGAACCCAGACCTTGGATACAAGCGCCTTATCAATCTGTTGACCGCGTGGCAGCACGAAATAAAAGAGATGATGGGCGGCATGGGTATCAACTCAATTGACGGGCTGAAAGGAAATCGTCTCATGCTGCGGGGCGTTGGGCTAAATGAGAAAGAACTTGAAATTTTAGGCATCAGGCACGCGGGGGAATAAAACGTGAAAAGGGTATATGTAAACGAAAAATGGTGTTTGGGATGTCATCTGTGCGAATATTACTGCGCTTTTGTGGGAACCAGCGGGAGCGGCGTCACCAAAGGTGACGATATGGCGCGCGCGCTGAAGGGCATCAAGATAAACCCGAAGATTCGCATAGAGGAAAAAGACGGCATCAGTTTCGCCGTCTCCTGCCGGCACTGCAAAGAGCCGTTATGTGTCAAGGGCTGTATCACGGGCGCTTTAACCATTACGGACGGCGTAATTAAGATTAACAGGGACAGATGCGTCAGCTGTTATACCTGTATTTTAAGCTGCCCGTACGGAGCGGTGTCCCCTTCGCCGGACGGCGCAGTGCAGAAATGCGAGTTATGCGTCAGCACAGCTGCGGCTAAAGCCGCTTCGGGGACTCCGGCGTGCGTAAAGGGATGCCCGAACAACGCGATTGTTTTTGAGGAAAGGGG
>JAIRUC010000110.1 GCA_031254615.1 Treponema sp.
CCTGCCTCCTTCCATATTAAAAGTGCAAAAATTCTCAACATAAAGACCGCCGGTACTTTGAGCGGATGTGGAAGTACTCTTGTTTCCGGTAATCTCCCCGCCCTTCATGATAAAACGGGCATTTAATCCGAGAGTCTCTATATACACCGCTCCGTAAGAGGAACTGGTAGTATGCCCGGTGATTTTGGAACCTTCTTCCATTATAAGATCACCATCACTTATTCCCACCAGAGGTTGATCACTGTTCGGTATGCCATAAAGACTGATATTTTTTCCCAGGGTAAGTTTGGTTCCGGCCCCGCTTATGTAAAAGAGGGGGTCGGTTGCAGTCGCCCCCATTAAAATCCGCTCGCCGTCGCCCATGCCTTCAATCGTCAAAATACAGCCGGCGCCCAGGGTATGAGACCCAATGTTCACGCTCGTGACGGTATCCGGATCCAAACCTTCGGGGCCGACAAGCAGGGTGTATCCGAGGGGGTCGGCATTGAGAGGATTAGTAACAAAGTTCATGGCTTTGATAACATCATTGGCTCCTGTCTCGCCGGAAACGTCAACATTATTCGGAGCCGTCCATTGGGCGGTAAGGGTCATGTCGCCGGTTACCGGATTAGCAAAATTCCATTGGACACCCTTTGAAAACCAGCCGCCAAAAACACAGTCACTGCTGGTAAGCGCCGGCTTGTACAATCCGGCCGGAACGGGTTTGTAATAAACAGGCGTGTAATCTGTTTCGGTTAAAAGATAGCCATGCAAACAATCCTTAACTATTTCGTTCGGCGTTTTTCCGTCATCATAGACAAAAGTAACCGTGTGCAAAAGGCTGGTAAAGTGCGCGTCCGTGAATTCATAATCGAAAACACTATTCAGATTTTGATAAATATGCAGTATCTCGCGGAAAATGAGCTGCTGCCCGTCGTCACGATCCAGTTCAAAAATGACGCTGTAGTAACCGGGATCAAGCTCAATGGCAGTAGAAGCGGTGGAGGTATCGATAAATGACGCCGCGGGAATGGATGATCCATCGGAAGGAAAGTCCACTGTGTCCAATATTGCCGGAGTAGACGGGTCAACAATGTCCATTTTGGCGGATGTAAGACCGGCGGGAAATTTAATCTTCCAACTGAATGTACCCGGATCGCCGCCGCTAATAAGCGCTTCCAGAGTTACGGAATAGTGGGGATGAAGAGTCCCGTCAACATTAATCGCCCCGCCCGCTCCTTCCAGCCGCCCCTGCGCCGCAAGTTTGGTTTTCGCCGAATCTGTCCATGCGCTTACCAGCAGATCATAATCTCCGTCAGGCAGGGCCATTGTATAGGACGTACCGTTATAAAGATATTCTCTGGTTTCCAATGGTATTGAGCCGGCAACGTCGATATCTCCGATATCATAAAAATCAAACGTAAATGCGGCAAATTTACTCAGATCAGCGACTGGAAGAATCGTCCGCCCGTTTGTCACGCCAAGAACAAACGTAACAGAACCTGTTCCTTCCGGCGCTTTCAGCGATGACGGGTTAAAAGGATTATAACAAGCGGAGAAAAAGAGTACGGCGCACATGAGGAAAACTGCCATACCGGGGAGACAATAAGAATGTTTCCGGGTTATACACCGGTATTTATCAATTTTATTCTTCATTATCAGTTCTCCATTTTCCTTCTCTTTCCTCATTTCTCTTTTCCTTATTGCGTTATGGCCTTGTGGTTCCGGTACTGAATACAACTCTGTAAGAACCCAGGTAAGAAGTTGATGCATACTCAGGTTTCACCTGAAGATAGACCGTGCCAGTCAAGGTCGCAGTAAATACCTTGGCGCTGGAGTATCCATAAGTCTGTTCGGCAAAAATTGCGTCACCATTAGCGTAACAAGCGCCTACATAAACATCCGCCGTATATGAACCATAACTATTACCATAACTGTCATCCCACCAGACGCGGTAGGTGGTTCCGGCGGTAACATTGAACGTATAGTAATCCTCTTGGGTGGTACTGGTGAGATTACCACTACGCCATGAATTAACGGTAAGCGGATCACTGGCCGGAACCGTCCAGTCGTTCAGGTTGCCGCTTGGTTTGACATCGTTGGAACTGTATACAATCTCGTAGTCCCCATAATAAGAACTCGAATCATAGCCGCTATAGGGGCGGACCTGGATGGTAATTTTTCCACTTGTTGTGGGAGCAAATGATTTTCTGGAAGAGTCCCATGCGGTACCGGCATTGGCAAAGGCTTCTGAGCCGTCACTGTACCAGGCAGTCACATCAATATTCGCTACTGCATTGTTACCAATAGTATTGACAAGGGAACTTCCCCTTTCATTTACCCAGAGGTAATAAGTTGTACCGGCGGTAGCATTGAACGAATACCAATGCTGTTTGTCGGTACTGCTGAGAGTACCTTTTTCCCATGTATTTGGGGTAAGCGGCGTGGTTGCGATGCTGTTCGGGTTTAAGGTATTATTGGGTGGTCTTGTGCTGGGACTGCCGATAACAATCCCATAAGTTCCCAGATAAGAAGCTGATGAATAAGAAGGTTTCACCTGAAGATAGACCGTCCCGCTTGAAGTGGTGCTGGGGGTAAATGATATACCACTGCTCCAGCAATAATATTCATCAAGGCGAATTATTGTCCCATCACTGTATATGGCGCTTACATAGAGTTCATACGCCGTTTTAGTTCCATCACCATAACTAAATTCACGGCTATTTAACCGAATGTAATAAGTAGTCCCGGCGGTAACATTGAAAGAATACCAATCCTGCTGGTCTGTAGTAATGAGGTCGCCATCGGTCCATTCGTTTACGGTAAGCGGCTGAGGAGTCCCTTTTATTATATATGCAGAGGGAGTTCCGGCAGATGAAGAATAAGGATAGTCGTAGTAGCCGGGGGCTCTCGCGATAACAGAGTAAATTCCGGGATCAGTGATCATATACATTGAGGCGTTCGCGCCGGAAATGGAAGATGATTCCTTCCTCCATTGATAGCCAACGGTAACGGATTCGTTTCCTTTATAAGCAGCGGTAATCGTAGTATCTGGTTGAACCTCACCGGCAGGGGCAATGCTCATAGGTCCGCTCAGATTGGCAAGACCAACGGTAACAGTACTGCTGGTCTTGTCGGTATAACCGGCTGCGCTCACGGTCACAGAGTAGATTCCGTCTTTTGTCGGCGTGTACCGCGGCTTGGTTGCGCCTTTTAGATCAGTTATTGGATCATAGGAGGATTCTCCATACATCCATTGGTAACTGACCGTCTCGCTCCCGCTGTAGACCGCGTTAAGTTCGGTGTATGTGCGAACGCCGGTATTCGGGGTAATGCTTATGGTACCCGGCAAACTGCGGCTGGGTATGGTATAGTACGAACTGGGAATATTAGCGCCATAAAGGACGGCATAATTCCCGCCGTATGTTGCTGTTCCGGTATAGGGTACATAAATAGCCCCGTAACTATACGCAGTGTTTGCCAGCGGCGGTGGAATGTCACTGCCATAGATAACTCCGCCGCTCATGGTAAAGCTCGCGCTGGAGCCGTATACATACACGCCGCCGCCGTAATAGCCATAACTATCCTGACACTTGAAACCGGCAATGGTAACATTATCCTTCATGGCAACCGTTCCGCTGTTATCAATATAAATGCCGCGGCGGTTTGTGCCTTGAGCCAAGTTACCGCCGCTCAGGGTAAGGCTTCCGCCTGAACCGTCCAGACTGAGGGAAGCGCCTGAATTAACGAAAAACAGGGCAAAGTTTCCGGCTAAGGCGTTAATGGTAATATCAGAGTTACTGTCAACGGTAAGCGATATGTGCATTCCGCTACCTATGGTATAGCCGTTGGTAGCCGGCATTCCCGTTTCAGGCACGTTAATGTCAGACAACAGCACAATTTCCGCAGGGCTGGTGAGTGTTCCGGTCGCAGCCACTATGGCCGCGGCAAGGGTTGGGTAATATACCGCAGTTGATCCTGAGCCAATTTTTGCCGCCGGAACCTGTACCATAACAATGACGATCGTACTGTACCGCGCGCCGCCGCTTGTCTCCGCTTCCACGGTAATAAATCTAAGGCCGCTTTCGTCGCCAAGATTTGTTGAACTCAAAATAAGCTCATCGCCGCTTCCCAGTGAAGAGCCGTTGTAGTACCATTTAATATTGGTTGAGGGCGGCGAATAATCGGACGAGTTGGCTACTTTAAGAGTTGCCGTGGAAAGTCCGCTTACACCCGGATAAATAACTATATCGGAATTCACCAGTTCCGGCGAATTGTCGTTAATTACAAATGTAAAGTCAAAGATCTCCGCCGTCAGCCATTTGGCATAAAGGGTTATGTCATCGGTGACAGTATCGTTATTAAAGTCCCATTCATTGGCATACGCCGGTTTATCAGTATACCAGCCGCCAAATACATAACCGGTTCTGGTTGGATCTGTAGGTTTGATTATTTTTACATCGTAGTAAACGGTTTCAATACCGTCGCCGGTCACTCCGTCATCGTAAGCAAATGTCACCAGATAGTTCTTTGTATAGAAATCTGTATTAGAGAATACAAGCGTAATTGAACTTTCCATGTTTTGGTATATATGCAGGATGTCCCTTCGTATAATCTGCTGAGTTTCAGTATCCTTGCTCAAGGTAAATGTTACATTGTAATAGCCTGAATTCAATAAAACTGAATCCTGATTAGAAATAGTAGTTGTAGGGCCGCCGATAAAGTACAATGTCTGATTCGGAGTTCCGGTTGTGGTATTCAGACGCTCTATAGTTATGGAAGCTTCATCTAAACCTGCAGGAACTGTAGGAACGGTTATGTCCCACTTAAATGTTCCCTGTCCGGCGCCGTTAACATACACTTTCATGGGGACGGTACCGGTATTTGTTCCACCTGCAATAATTTCAAAATTGAGGAGTTCTCCGGACGCCGCTGCGAGGATGCTTCCGCCCGTGTTCACATAAGCGGTTACTTTCAAATCATAAAATCCGGCATCAAGAAAAATCGGATCTGTATTCAGATCAGTGGGGGTACGAACTATTGTAACCGGTGTACTGCCCGGCGTACCGCCTTCATAAGGAAAAAATTCCAGTTTAAACTCGGCAAAAGAACTCAGCGATGTATCAGGAAGAATAGTCCGCCCTTTTATATCACCGCCAAGAACCAGTGAAAAAGAACCTTTCTCTTTTGGGAATGAAGGCAAAGGCTTCTGCGTCGGAGTCATTGGGTCATGGCACGCAAAAAAAACAATGAGCAATAAGCAATGAGCAATGAACAATAAGCGGTATTGTTTACTATCTATGCGTCTTGGAAATCCGCAAGGCTGACCGGCACTGTTCACTGTTAACTGTTCACTGTTAACTGTTACTTGTTCACTTTTCATTCTGTTACCTCAAACGTAATTGTCTTACTGTATGGTACGCCGTCCTTCCATACTTCAAGCGTTATATAGTGCGTACCGACCATGTAATCCTTTGAATCCAGAGTAAAGGACAAACCGGTTCCGACGACGATGTTATTTACCAACCATTCAATGTTGGTGTAATCACCACCCGGGTCGCTCACGCTCACGAGTCTTGTTTTGGGATAAGTGATTGTTGGATATGTGCCTGAACGGGACATCGGCAATATAGGCAGCGGCGTCGGGTCGCTGATTTGACCAAAGTCCAGTGTAATGTCATAAGTCTCCAGCCACTTTGCGTACAGGGTAATGTTGCCTGAAACAGTATCGGTACTAAAGACCCATTCAGTGGTTAACGCCGCATCTGAGTACCAGCCTCCAAAGATAAAGCCTGTTTTTGTTGGAGGACTTGCGGGTTCAGTTACCTTATCGCCCGGGATTACCACTTGCGTTACAGGCGGGGTGCTGCCGCCAGTACTGTCGAAGGTAACGGTATAGAAGACAATCTCTGCGCTGCCGGTTGGCGTACCTGCGTTGTAGTTTGTGCTTTCTGCCGCGCGTGCAAAGATGTAGTAACTTGTTCCTGCGCTAAGGCCGGTGAATGTTGTAGATGTCTGCCAGCCTGCTGTGGGAGCGGTGTTAGTCGTGTTTTGGGCGTACTCAACGGATTGTTCGTTGCCGGGTGCGGTAACGGTATTGATCGTAATACTGGTACTGGTTACTACTAATAATGTCGGGGCGCTTACTGCCTCGCCGTCTGCTTTTGCCACATTGACAGTGATACTGCTGCTTACCGCCTCATAATTACCGCTTGGGTCTGTATAGGTTGCAGCAAAGAATTGTCCGTCACCAGCGTTCAAACTGGTTGCAGGGGCGTCCCATGTGTAATCGCTTGGCAAGGTCACATCTGAAAGTTTCAACGTTGTTGTGTACGTTGTATTGATTGCGGGAAGAGCAGGGAATGTACCAGCATCTTTTGCTACATTCACGTTGATATTGCCGCTAGCCGCCTCATAGTTACCACTTGGGTCTGTATAGGTTGCCGCGAAAGACTGCCCATCACCCACGCTCAAACTGGTTGCCGGGGTGTCCCATGTGTAATCGCTTGGCAAGGTCACATCTGAAAGTTTCAACGTAGTTGTGTATGTTGTATTGATTGCGGGAAGAGCAGGGAATATACCGGCGGTTTTATCAATATTGAATGTCGTACTGTAAGTGCCGTTGTAATTGCCAATGCCGGTGATGGTTACGGTGACGGTTCCCACATTGGTGTTGTTGCTGCTGTACGCTACCGTGTAGTCGGTGTTTAGGATGAGTGTCGCTGTACCGTCTTTTACTGTAACTGCCGGTGTAATCGGGCTTCCGGTATATGTCTGCGCCGGGATTGGGTCAACAGTACATGAAGCAATGGATTTAGTGTTGACCGTCAAATTGCCGGTTTCCAGTGGTGTTAAACTGCCCAATGTTATCGTAACCGGCTGATTGTTATGTGTTGAATGTGAAAGCGCCGTGTCGTGTTCGGGGTTTGCGGCAATATTGTATATTCCAAAATCAGCATACCCAACATCATCTGCCGTGGCATCATCGTAGGTCAGTGTTACCACAAGCCCTGCCAGATCAAGCTTTTCGCCGTGGGTGTAGGTCAACTTCGCAGGCGGTGTCTTGATCGATATTAAGCTAACCGCCTTTGCCGGTGTCGGCGCGAATGTGCATGACAGCGTAACCGCCGTTCCGGTGTTATCTGTAACTAACGCGGTATTTCCGTTGATTGCCGCGGCTGCCAGCTCAATGAATGTGCAGCCGGTATCCGCTGTAAGTGTAACCGTTGCGGTGTACTGTGTGCTGCCCTTGAACGGACTGTCATTAGGCAACCACGACACCGGGCTGGCGCTGAAATTACCGGTTACGGTTGCCGTAGTATTCGGAGTGTCGCCTGTCGCCGGACCGGTTACGGTAATGGCAATGCTGGCAATGGACTGGAGCCACTTGGCGTAGAGGGTGATGTCGTTAATAACCGGCGTATTAAAGTTATAAAGTGCGGTCAACCCCGAATCACTATACCAGTCAACGAAAATAAAGCCGGATTTAGCAGGGGCATCAGGCCTGCTTACCATGCCGCCCTCGCCTATGATTTGGCTGTTGATAACGCTGCCGCCGTTAGTGTTAAATGTTACTGTATATGGGGTACTCCATTTGGCATAAATGGTAATGTCACCGGTAACCGGCGTATCAAAGTCATAGATGATCGTTAAAGCCTCATCAGCATACCAATCTACAAAACCCCATAATGGCTTGACCGGATTACCGGGCCGTTGCGCTGTTTTCCCTTCTTCAACAATTTGGCTGTCAACAGACCCGCCACCGTTGGTTTCAAAACTTACAGTGTACTTCGGTATACTGCGATTAATAGTAACAGAAAAATTCTGAACAAAATCCTTTCCCATCGCACTGCCGTTTAAGATTTTCGCTGTTATAAAAACAATACCTGCCGACTGAGTATTTAAATTATTTCTGCTGATACTCGCACCGGTTGTTCCGGCATCATTAATCAGCCATATAATTGTACGGTTATTTGCAAAACCGGGATTGACCGTTCCGGTAAGGACAAGAGGCGTCCCCGCCGTGCCGGTATCGGGGACATCATGTATTGAAAGGACAGGTACAAAAAACGGGTCGGGACCGCACCCGGTGATTGAAAAGACTGTGAACACCGCCGCTATTATCAAAAACAGCAAGGTTAACCGGGAGATAATCGAGCTTACCCCCCCCCCCCCTGTTTTTCAGGGCGAGTGTATAATTCATAGTATTATTTTAAGCCTTTTTTGGTATTTTGTCATGATTAATTACGCGCAACTTTGCAAAAATTGTTAAAAAAAGTGGTTTTAGGGTACGAAAAAACAGAAATTTGTCGGTTTTTTAGGGGTTTTTATATAGTAAATAGTAGGTAGTACTCACTATTCTGCGTAGACCTCAAAAGTGTCACCTAACCTGAAAATTTTGCCAACTGTGAGAAATATCCAATACAAAGGGCTTTTTTTGCTTTTCGCGAATTTTCCAAAAACAGGGAAACGTTCAGGATGGCAGCCGCTTATCACTATTTTTTTTACTTTGAAGCCGGCAAGATGAAGGGCTTTTTTACAGGTTTTTGGCGACCAGATTGTAAAGTGATCTCCGGGGCTTTCTTCCAAAAACTTGCGAAGTGATTTGCGCCCCGAAATGCCCGAAAATGAAGGGGTTGAAAAGGCGAGAATGCCGCCGGGTTTTAGCAGTTTTTTTATTTCGGCTAACACTGCGGCGCAGTTGTGGAAATGTTCGATGACATACCAAAGGGTGATAATGTCGTAGGGTTGGGAGTTGGGGGAGGGGAGTTGGCAGTTCGGGAAGAATCCCTGTACGGCGGGGATGCCCAGTGTTTCTTGCACATAGCGTACAGCGTCCTGTGCGGGATCAATTCCAACAGGTGAAAAGCCTTCCTCTTTTGCGGCAGCAAGAAACGGGCCGTAAGCGCAGCCGATGTCAAGGAGAGACATCTTGTCAGATTTGTTTTTGGCAAGCAGTGACTTGATTATCGCAAGCCGCCGTTTTGCCATTGCGGTAAGATTGGAAAAATCTTCCAGATAGGTTTTGCCGTATTGCTTTTTGTACGCTTCAAAAAAATATTCCCTTTCGTACTCGATGGGCGGCGGGCAGGTTCTGTCCATGTAGATTATTCCGCAAACGGGGCAGCGGCGGTATGTGCGCTCAGGGAAACGGGCGATTCTTCGGTTGTCTGTATCTTTTCCGCAAACAGGGCAATGACGGTTAGCCTGCGCGGAAAATGAGTTAACCAAAGCCGCAAGACTTGTAATATTGTTGTTTTTTAACCATGAGCTGCACGAATTTTCTTCCCATAATGTTTTTCTTGCCTGTGTTGGCCGGTTCGCAGCAGAATTTATAGTTGAATTGATTTTCTTAATATCCGTAAATCCTGCCGCTTTTGCGAGTTTTTTGTGGTAAGAAGTAGGGTGGTCAAGTAAAACTTTTGTTCCAGCGTATAACGCCTCATATGCCGTTATACCGTAATGTGTTATCACAAGATCGTATTCGTAAAGATGATCCGCGAGATTTGGTATAAAATCCAATACTTTCACAAAATCCGGCAATTGGGATGTTGAGTTGTTTAATCCGCCTTTCAGTAATGTAACTTCCATTCCGTTAAAATATTTTTTTGCCAGTTTGTTAACAGCGCGAAACGCGAGCCCCGCGGCGTCTTCCTGACCAAAGCTGATTAAAATTTTGCGTATCTCTTTGTTTTTTGTGTCCTCTGCGGATTTTCTTTTTTTGGGTAAATCCAACAGCAAAGGGGAGGTAATGTTTGCGCGAGGTTTACCTATTTTTTCAGGCACAAGGATATCGATAAGAAAGTCGAAACTGTCTCTGGAAAGGCCGCCTTCATCAATACCAATAACGGAGCTGAGTTTTTTCCAGCTGACAAGATCATTGTGCGGTGTCTGAAAACGGTCAAGGATTATTAACTCCCATTTTTTTTCTAAAGCGCTGTCTTCGGAAAGGACAAGTGATTTGTCAAATTGTAAAGATTTTAAAAAACTGTCTGTGTTATTTCCGGCAGGAATAAAAAGATAAGCTTCCCTGCCCATACCGCGTAATTCTTTAGTCAGCTTTATGCACCGTGTTAAGTGGCCGCCGCCCTTGCCTTTTTCACAGCATGGGACGATCAGTACAGCGCCTTTCATTTTTTGAATATCTCCGCGCACTTTTTGATTATTGTAAATCCATAGTAGCGGAGAGGCTCATTTTTTAAAGCGTCGTATAACACAAGGGCGCGATCAAAATCTTCCTGTGTGTCTACGGTAAGCCGTAAATCCTTACCCTGCCAGCGAAGCGGCGCGAGTGGGCGGTGAAGGCTGAAAAGATCGGCCTTAGCGTATAAATAGGGGCATACATGTTCGCGATCAAAAGACGAAGTCGTTTCGCTTCCGGCGCGAAGAAGAGCGGCAGCATTGACCGATTCAACTCCCGCACCGTAGGGAAGCCCCGAATAACCGGAATAATCGGCATTCAGTGCCATAGCTTCGCCGTTGATCGCCATTGCGGCGTCTGCAAAAACAAAGGGATTATCTCCCGTCGCCCTTATTATTCGCGTAATGTTAAAGCGCCGCACAACCTGACAGTAGCGTTCAAGAACGTCCTCTTTAGGGCCTGCAAATATTTGAAAGCCGGCTTCTGCCGCAAGCGGCGCTAAAGAGGAAAATGAATCTTCGGGGCAGGCGAGGATGCGCAGATCAGAGGGAACGCTGTTTAACGCTTCCATTACGCGAAAGACAAGCGGCTTTCCGTCGACAGGAAGCAGGGCTTTTCCCGGCAGACGTGTGGAATCAAGACGGGCTTGAAGTACAATACCGGTCAAGTTGACTCCTGTTTTTCACTGTCTTCCGGGGCTATGTCTTCGGTTTTGATCATGCTTTCTGACGGAATGATATTCCAGCGGTTTGTAACAGCGATGGCATCCATTCTAAACTTGTCTTTGTTTTCGGTTACCCAATTTCTGCCGTTAGAAAATTCATCCCACGCGGAAAAAAGATATTCGTTAGACTTAAATAAATACGGAACAAAACGGTAAAGCGGTAATTGGGCACAATTATCACGAAAAACAGGGGCAAGATTTTTCAGGTAAAATTGCCTGTAACTTTTGCCCAAAGAATAATCTACCGGCGGCAATTCTTCTTCGCACAAAATTTTAAGATGAAGGCTTAAAGATATTTCTTCTCCCCAAAGAAAGGAGCGAAAGCCAAAATCCATAAACTGCCAATGTATGTTTTCTATTGTCGTGTCAAATCCGCCTGTACTGATAAATCTTTGGCGGTCGTAGATTCCAATTCCGTTAAACGGATAAAGGCTTAATTCGCCTTCACTATGAGGTTCCATCATTCCTGCCCACATTTTTTTGTTACGCGTCAACGGTGTAACTATTGTCGGCATGGATTCATAAACGGAATTCACTATTGCAGGAACAGTGCAGAGCCTTTTAAAGCCGTTTTTGTTTTCCTCGTTTTCACTTGTCTCTTCCTGATTAACGGTTAACCGCTCAACTATCCGCTTTGCCGTTCCTCCGGCGATTATTTTCATATCACTGCGAAGAACAAAGAAAAGAGGGCTTTCAACTTCATGAGCTGCAAGATTTATCTGCTCGCCAAGGTTAATTTCTTTTTCGGGAATTATAAAGCGCACAAAAGGAAACTTTCGGGAAAGGTCCTCGATATCGTAATGAGGTGACGGAGACTCTATAGAAATTATATTGTCAAATCCGGCTGTTTCAAGTTCCTGAAAAAACGATCTGTGCGGATAATGTCCCTGACGGTTAAGGAGTACGGCAGTGATGCCTTCGTTATCTTTACGCTCCTTGCAACCTATCGCTGTGTAGGGGGTAATATTCATATTAAAAATTGAATGTGTAGTATTCATCGCAGTCTTTGCAAAGTCCCGAATAGTTTTTTGTGCATTGTTCCCTGTAATAAGACTCTCCTTCTTTCCAGATATTTTCAAGAGAATCGCCGAAAACATTTCCAAGTATGCGTTTGCTCTGTTGTTTTAGCGCGCCGGTGTCTTCCCTGCACAGCGGTACAGTACCGTCAATTAAAACCGGCATATCCCTCATCATGTGCCAGCACGGTTTTCGGATAACAGGAGATATGTCCGAAGCCTGTTTTTTTTCAAGGGCGCCGCAAAAATCATCGTATTTTTGAATAATGACGTTTGTTTCTTTCCAGTAGCGGTAAAATTTTTCCGTATCATCCTGACCGCCAGTCCCCGTATCTTTCATACGGACTGCTTGCACATAACAGTCCTTTGGAAACAAAGACAGCAGTTTTTTGGCGCAGCTTTCCGCTTCGGCAAAGTGATGCCCCCGCAATTCCGTGTAACGCTGAGGATCGACAGTGTCCAAAGATACAATCCACGAAAGAGGCGGCAATGTGTTTTTTCTGCTTCCTGTATTCTGCGATAAATCCGAACAGAGCTGCGCGCATTTTTCCAGTTCCTGCGCCTTCCAGCCAATGCCGGAAGTTTCAATTACAAGCGCAAGCTCGTTACGGGAAATAACCGCTTCAATTAACTTCATTTTTTCCGGGTGCAGGCTTAATTCCCCCCAAAGGGAAAGATCGATTACCGCATCACCTGAAAACGAAACAATTTTATCAAGCAGAGATTCAAAGCGTTCCGTATCCATAAAATCTTTACGCCCCGTCGCGTCGGTGGCCAAAGGGTAGGGGCAAATTGAACAGCGCGCAGGACAGCCGCCGTAAACCTGAATCGGATAAAAAGCTGGCAAAGTTCTTAAAATCTCAGGCCGCTCTTCGATAATTTTTTCGACATCTGCGGCAGTGGGAATATTTCCCGCCGCGGTAAAAAAACTCTTTAACAGCAAAAGATTCCGCTTTGAATCCGCGCAAAGGTTTATTCTGTGGCAGCGAAGGTCAACGGCGGAGATTTCCGCTTCTATGTCAAAAGCGTTGATGTCCTTTTGAATGACGGAAAACAGTATATCCCTTTCAACAGGCCCATCATCATCGCCAAGTATTTTTGCCAAAATACCGGCAGTTCCGGGGGAAAGCACTTCCGGTGCGAGCCCGTAAGGCCACCCGTCCGCATAGGAATAGTCGGCTCTCTCGCTTATATGCCGCCCAGATAAAGCGCCGGCAAGGCCTGTGTCCAAAAACGGGCAGTCGGCAAAGGCAAAATATATACAGTCAAACCCTGCCTGTAATTCCGCGATTCTTTCCAGCAGGCTCCGCTTTGTCCAGTCTTTTTGCTCAATTTGAACGCCGTCAGGAAAAGGAAAATCCCCAAGAGGAGCTAGAAGGACGTTTTTTTCCACTCCGGGGAATTTTTTTGCCTGTTCCAGCGCAATAGAGATGCTGTTTTTCCCGTTAAAAACCGGTTCAAATGTTTCTTTACAAAGGCGTCCGCCGAATAATACTGATAACGCTTTCATTCTATAGTATTATATCGGCTGTAAGATTACTTGCCTACAGAGGGAGAAAATGAGCAATTAGCAATGAGCAGTGAGCAATTAAAAGTGAACAGTTAAAAGTGAATAGTGAACAGAGAGCGGTTAGTAAGCGTGGCGAGTTGTCAACACAAGCACAGATTTCAAACACCAACATTGTTAACTATTAACAAACTCCCCATTGCTCATTTCTAATTGCTCATTGCTCTTTTGTAATAGAGCTTTACTTTTTCCGCAAATCATATAAAATATTTAATTATGAATAAAGGTTTAAAAGACGTTTATCGCCAGTCATTTAAAGTCGGGGCGGCTGTATGCCGCGCGAATCTTGAGCAGAAAGAGGCTTCGGATTTAATTTTACAGCATTTTTCATCGTTAACTGCGGAAAATTCCATGAAATTCGCTTCGATTCATCCTCAGGAAGATGTTTTTAACTGGGAAGAAGCGGATTTTATTGCCGATTATGCGCGGCAAAACGGCCTTATCATGCGCGGGCATACAATACTGTGGCATAATCAAACTCCTTCGTGGGTTTTTGTTGACGGCGGGGAAGCTGTTTCAAAAACCAAGCTGTTCAAGCGGCTGGAAGATCATATTGCCGCGGTTACACAGCGTTACGAAGACACAGTGTACGCATGGGACGTACTGAACGAAGTTATTGATACGGACAAGGGCGACGACAAAAACTTCCGTATCAGCGAATGGTATAAAATCGGCGGCAGGGAAGTTTTTGAGTTCGCGTTCAAAGCTATGCGGGCGGCAGCCCCCAAAGCAAAACTTTTTTACAATGACTATAACAATGAAAGCGGAGAAAAAATGGAAGCGAATATACGTTTTCTTTCTTCACTGCTTGATGCCGGTATTCCCATTGACGGTGTCGGTCTTCAGGGACACTGGTATTACAATTTACCCGATGAAAAAACACTTCGTACCGCCCTTGAACGTTATTCCACCATGGGGCTTGATATTGAATTTACCGAAGTAGATATTTCTCTTTACCAGTATGGACATAATAAAGAAAAGTCAGAATTTTTTACCTCCTGCCCGCAGGACAGGCTGATAGAGCAGGGAAAACGGTATAAAGAGATTTTTTTAACAGCGTCCGAATTCCCTGCCGTAAAAAACATCACCACATGGGGAATTGCAGATAACTACACATGGCTGGACGATTTCCCGGTAAAGGAAAGAAAAAACTGGCCTCTGCTTTTTGACGAACACTACCATGCGAAAGATGTAGTTGCGGAATTAGTTAACAGTTAACAGTGAACAGTTGCTAATTATTTCACTGTTCACTATTAACTGTACACTGTTAACTGATTATCTTACCAGTTCCCAATACACTAATTTCGGCTCATAATCGCGGTCGAAGGGGAGGGGATAGTCCGTTCTGCCGCGAGCGGGATGGCTGTTTAGCCAGCTGTGGCCGTCGGCGATGCCCCATACCAATACCATGTCGAGTTTTCCTTCTTCATACTTTTGTTTGAACATATCAAAAAGTTCACGGTATTTTTTTGCCTGCGCAGGCAAACGTCTGTCGCGCATAGTGTCGGGAAGCGTTAAAAGAATAGGTCCGCCGGCATAAGAAGTTTCATTGCTGCTGAAAAGCGACATATCCAGCTCTGTTACCTGCGTCATTAAATTAACGCCGTCCTTCCTTTTTATTGCGGAAAGTTTATCAATAGCGCCGGAGATTTGGGAAACGCTTGGCCAGTCCCACTTGATATGGCACTGCAGGCCTATACCGTCAATAGGGGCATTATTTTCGATCAGCCAGTTTACCAGTTTGATAAACTCGCTTTGTTTGGCTCCGTTGTATTCGATATTATAATCATTAAGGTAGAGTTTAACGTCCTGTCCGCCGTTTGCGTCGGCATACTGGCGCGCCCAGCGGAAAGCCATCAGGACATATTCATACCTGTTCATGCCGGTAAGGCCGGAGTTAACCATAATTGCGCCATATTTTGAACTGCTTGCCGTGCGGGGATGTCCGTCGTCTCCGACGACTTCGTTGCAGACATCCCACCAGCCGATTTGACTTGAGTATTTTTCAAACACGGCTTTTATGTGATTTTCCATCCGGCTGTAAAGCTGCTCTTTTGTTGCAAGTCCGTCTTTTCCGGAGCCTGCAAAAAACCACGCAGGAGTTTGATTGTGCCAGACAAGAACGTGCCCGCGGACTTTTGTATCGTTTTCCTGTGCATAATTTACCAGCATATCCGCATTGGTCCACTTGTGAGAGCCGCCTTCTGCGTCAGGTAACAGAGCATCGGGCTTCATTTCATTTTCAGCAACAAGAACTTCATAGTGCCGGAGCAGGTCGTATTGTTCGCTGCTCGGGAAAAATGCCCTGTTTGGAGCGGCGGCCCCAACCATAAACGGCCATTTTGTGTGCAAAGCCGGCTGTTCAGAATTGTTAATATTCGTGGTTGTGTTTCCGCTGTTTGTTTTGCAAGTTGCAGATAACAGAGAAAAAACCACTGTGATACCTGTTAATATAGAAATTAACTTTTTATTTTTTCTGTTTATCTGCAATTTATTTTACCTTCCCATAAAGAGTGGTTATCGATTTAGCCGGAAGTTTTACATTTATAATACCCTTGGCTGTTTTCTGCTTTCCCAGGCTTTTTAGATCCTCGGTTGCCGATGTCCGCCATGCCGAAACTTCCGAAAATTCTTCTCCTCCTAAATCCACAGAAAAAGCGTTAGCGGCAGTTCTGTCGTTGATCAAAACTATGGCAATTTCATCTGTTTTTGGATTTCTGTATGCGCTGGAATATACCCCAAACTTTGGAGAAGTATCGCTTTCAATTCTGACCCATCCTGGTCTTATGAAGCGCGAATACTGCCCCAGTGCGTACAGCCGTTTTGCGGCAATTACTGTCTCTCCGTCAACAACAGTGATTAAGCTGCCGGGAAAATTTGTCTCGTCGTTGCCCTGATTCCACAGCCACCAGAAAAGATAAGCGTTCATTTCTGTAAGAGTAAAATCAAAGTGAATCATTCTGGCATAATAAAGGGCGTTATCAATACCTGGTCCCACAGGTAATTGAGGACCTGAACCGGAAACTTCGGTCTGCCAAAAACGTTTGCGTGTCGCAAGAATTTCCGGAAACGCCTTTGAGCCGGCTCTGTCGGATGAATCGTAAGCTCCGTTGTACTGGTGTAATGCGATATGGGTTATTATCGAGTTTGCCGCAGGAGAATCAATCGAAGGTTTTATCATTTCGTTATAATTAATATCGAAATTTTCATATTCCGGCATCATTATTCCCAAACCTTCTTTGCCAAGAACAACGCCCTTTTCAGGAAACCGCTGGGAGGCTATGTTAAGGAAGTCCCTCATGTTTGTTCCGCTCCAATAAGCCGATTCATAATCAACTTTATAGTTTGGCTCATTCTGTATCGAAAGAATTGACAGGGGTGCGCCCATTTTTGATTCAAAATTTAGCGCATAATCCGCAAGAAGATCGGCGTAATCCTGATACTTGTCCGTTTTCAGCCTTCCCCAAACATCGGGCTTACTCCAGTTAATTGCGGAATTCAGCCTTACATTTACTCCGGCTACATTTTCTTTCCATTGCGTTACGCGATTATTCGGCGGAGTCCACGGAGTGCTCATTATTATCAGTTCTTCGGGCCCATCACTTCCAAGCTCAAGTATCTTGCCGATAAGATTTTTTGTGTTGGCAAGATCCCAGCTTCCCCAATTTAATTTGAAGGTTTTTGTTCCGTCCGGATTAACGGTGTAATCATAAGTGTTATCGCTTTTTAAAACGAGAAATCCGTCATTAACCCCCGGCGAATCATCGCCTTGCAGACGTTCCCTGAAGGGGATTCGGTTGCGCAGAATTGTCAAACCTATTCCTTCTGTTTTGGAATATAAAAGTTTTACCACTTCTTCCGCGGCTTCTAAATATCTTGGGAGACCTGTCCACGCGTTAGAACCGCCAAAGCCGTCAATTTCCTGACGGTTTTCGTTATAGTTAATTTTTATCGTTCCTTCGGGATCGCCGCCCGAGGAAGTGCCGCAGGAAAAAAGGTACAGTAATGGAAATACTGTGAGAATAAATAATTTATTTGTTTGTTTCATAAAAATAATTTATCATGTTTTGGGTAAATCTGCAACTTAATAAAATGAGCAATGAGCAATGAGAAATGAAGCTGGGGCAAGAAACAGTGAACAGTTAATAGTTAACAGTGAGCAATGTGCTATAACTTCTTAATACTTCTTACCACAGAATTGTGTAAGTTTCTTGTATGTAGTAATATGTAAAAAACCGGAGGCAGTGTTGAATTTTAATAAAGATTGGAAATTTCTTCTGGGAGATGTGAAAAATGCGCAAAATTTGAATTTTTGCGACCGTACTTGGAAACATATTGATCTGCCTCATGATTGGGTTATTTCTCAAGGCTTTAAGAGGGGAGAGCTGGGCGGTTATACTGGTCAGAATATGCAGGGATTTTTTGCGTGGGAGGGCGTTTGCTGGTATCGCAAGGAATTCTCGCTTTCCGGCATTGACGGCAAGGCGGTGTATGTTTACTTTGGCGGAGCGTACCGCAACAGCAGGATTTTTGTAAACGGGAATGATGCGGGAGGACGCGCGAACGGTTACTCCAGTTTTGAAATTGATATAACGGAATTTGTAAAAGAGGGAAATAATCTGATTGCCGTGCGGCTGGATAATGCCTGCGAGGCGCCTGACCGCTGGTATTCTGGCTCCGGGCTGTACAGAAATGTGTCATTAAAAATCTTGCCGCTAACGCACATAAAAACATGGGGCGTTCATGTCGAGGCAACGCAGAAGGATGTTACTGTTACGACAACAATTGTCAGCCGCGAAAAATCCGCAAAAGGAAATGTTATTCTGCAAATTCTGAAACCGGACGGAAGCCAGGCGGCGAAGGATACTGTCCCTTTTTACATGAATAAAAAAAATGAAATAACGGTGAAACAGCAGGTCAGTATCAAAAATCCTGCATTGTGGTCATGTGAAAACCCGAATCTGTACCGCGCTGTTGTCAGTCTTGAAACAGACGGCGGGGCAGTGTCAGAAGAAGTGAATTTTGGCATCCGTACCGTAAAAATTGAAAGCAAAAAGGGAATGACAGTTAACGGACAGAAGGTAAAACTTAAAGGAGTGTGTTTGCACCACGACTGCGGCATTACAGGTTCCGCTTATTATGACGAAGCATGGCGGCGAAGGCTTTTAACGCTAAAAAGCATTGGATGTAACGCGATCAGAACCAGCCACAATCCGCCTTCACAGGAATTCCTCGATCTTTGCGATGAGCTTGGCTTTTATGTGGTAGACGAATGTTTTGACAAATGGAAAAGCGGATATTACGCCGCTCATTTTGAGGCGGACTCCAAGCGCGATCTTACGGACATGATTCTGCGCGACAGAAACCATCCATGCGTAATTATCTGGAGTGTCGGCAACGAAGTGGAAAATCAGGGGGCGGACAGTATGCTTGAAATTCAAAAAAGCCTTGTGAATATTGTCAAAAGCCTTGACGGACGGCCTGTAACCTGCGGACTTGCACCTCACGCTAATCCAAGAACCCTTGTTGGAGCGCCTGTGGGCGATCTTGTAAAGCTGACAAAAAAACTTGCGAAAGATGTTGACATACTCGGTCTTAATTACCATGAGCCGCTGTATCAGGCTTATACTGACGGAATAGACAAGCCAATTCTTGGCACGGAATGTTATGAGTATTATTCAAGCGTCGGCACAAATTTTGAGGACGTTTCAACAAAAAACCCGTGGCGTTTTGTGCTAGAGAACGACAATGTGCTGGGTCAGTTTATCTGGGCTGGAATTGATTATCTGGGTGAAAGTTCATGGCCGGCAAAAGGCTGGACGGGATCAATTCTGGATATTTGCGGTTTTATGAAGCCTAACGCGTTCTTTCGCAAAAGTATCTGGACAGACGAGCCATTAGTATACCTCGCGTTTTATGATCAGAGTCGAAAGCCGGATTACTCGCGCGGCAGATGGTCGTTTCCGGAAATGGCGTCTCATCTTAACTTTGATCATTTTCACAGAAGAACCGTAAAGACGGCTGTGTTTACTAACTGCGACGAGGCAGAATTGTGGATTAACGGAAAAAAAATGGGACGGCGCGCGCGCTCGGATTTTGAAAACGGAATAATAGAGTGGACAATTGAATATCACAGCGGCAATGTGGAAGTAAAGGGATTTAATAAGGGCAGGGAAGTTTGTAATTATGTTTTGAAAACAGCGGAAAAGGCGCAGAAGATAAAACTTCTGCCTGATAAGACAAGCCTGAAACCCGGAGAAGTTGCGCATATCGAAATTAATGTTACGGATAAAAACGGCTTGCTCTGTCCAAACGAAGAATTGTTAGTTGATTTTTCATTGACAGGGGACGCGCAGTTTCTTGGCGCCTGTTCCGGCGATTTAAATCAAAGTCTTGGCTTTACTTTGCCAAAAGTTGTTACATCGGACGGAAAAGCGCTTGTCTTGATAAAAGCCGGGGAGACACCGGGCGATCTGGAATTACGCGCATATTCTGAAACGCTGGAAGATGCCGCACTGCGGTTTAAGATTAAGGTTTATAAAGAAGTTTAATAGAAACTGAAGTTTTTATTAAACTGTAATAAGGAGATATCATGTTAAAAGAGTACGACTGCTGGCTGCAGAAAAGAAAAATTACAACAAGCGTAAATGTGCCGGATACGGTTTTTACATGGAAGGGCGGGGAAGTGGCAGAAACTGCGGTAAAAGAATTTGTCTGCGGGATTGAGCGGCTTTTGGGATTTACGCCTAAGGTGAGCGCGAAAATTGACGCCGCCAAAAGCGCGGTATTTCTTGGGTTAGTTTCCGGCATGAAGGACTACATTCATTCTTCTGACGCTGGCTGCTGTGCCGAATGCAGCCTTGCAGAAAACGGATTTATGATAAAGGTGACGGAAAATAAGATTTTTATCGCAGGCAAGGATGAGTCCGGACTGTTGTACGGCGTGTTCCGGTTTCTTTCACTACTAGCTCTTGGGCAAATAAAAGACGGCTTTATTTTATGCGAGTCTCCGGTTTCGGCGTTAAGAATGATTAACCACTGGGACAATTTTGACGGTACAGTTGAACGCGGCTATGCCGGGAACTCACTGTTTTACAAAGACGGCCGGTTTAATTACGACAACCGGCGTATAGAAGACTATGCGCGCCTGCTCGCGTCAATAGGGATTAACCGCGTTTCTATAAATAACGTCAATGTCCGCGCAAACGCAAAACTCCTTATTACGGAAGAATATTTGAAAGACGCTGCGCAGTTAGCCGCCATTTTCCGCCGGTTCGGGATAAAAATGTTTATCAGCGTCAACTTTGGCGCGCCTTGGTCATTGGGAAAACTGCCTTCGGCTGACCCGCTGGACAAGGACGTTGCCGAATGGTGGAAAAAACGCGCACAGCTCATTTACAAATACATTCCGGATTTGGCGGGCTTCCTTGTTAAAGCCGATTCCGAAGGCGAGCCGGGACCGTTTCAGTACAACCGCACTCACGCGGACGGCGCTAATATGCTCGCAAAGGCGGTCAAGCCTTTTGGCGGCGTTATTGTCTGGCGCTGTTTTGTATACAACTGTGTGCAGGACTGGAGGGACAAAAATGTTGACCGCGCACGGGCGGCTTATGATCACTTTATGCCGCAGGACGGCGCGTTTGACGATAATGTTATCCTGCAGATAAAACACGGCCCTTACGATTTTCAGGTACGCGAGCC
>JAIRUC010000123.1 GCA_031254615.1 Treponema sp.
TGTAAAAAAATCGATGTTGAAGAATACCGACTTCATGTGCACAAGATTCAGGATTTGCTTTCCGGCAATATTAATTCGCTTATTGTTTCGCTGACGGCAAAAATGCACGAAACTGCAAAAGCTCTGCAATTTGAACAGGCAGCGAAAATTCGCAATTCAATTAAAGCAATTGAAAATCTTACCGGAGAGGACAGCGCCGTTGAAGATCATAATCCCGAGGACAGGGACTATATCGCGTGGGCGGTCGAAGGAGTGCTTACGACATTTACCGTCTTTTCCATGCGCGGCGGAAAAATGACAGGCAGGGAACTTTTCCGTACCCGCTCCGCGGCGGACGACTTGGAGTCTTTGGAAATTTTTATTACAAGTTTTTACGACAGCTCCCGCTCTGTGCCCGCAAAGATTTATATTCAAAATTATGTTATGCAGGAAAGTGAAGACGCAGAAAAAGAGATTTCAGCTAACATCACGAGAAATTTAGAACTGATCCAAAACTGGTTTAATGAGCAGTATGATTTTGAGCCTGAGCTATTGCCGCCTGTTGAAAAACACCACAGCGCGATTCTGGCAATGGCGCGCCAGAACGCGGCTGAAGATTTGCGCAAACGGCTGAAGGAAAGAGGAGCGGGTCCCGCGTTAGACGAAATGATGCGGGCACTGAACCTGCAAACAAGACCGGAGCGGATTGAAGGCTTTGACATCTCTCACCTTGACGGAAAACATCCTGTCGCCTCGCTTATCTCTTTTAAAAACGGAGTTCCGGATCGCAAAAATTACCGTTACTTCAAACTGCGCTCGATAATCGGAATAGTAGACGACTTTGCCGCCATGCGCGAGGCAGTCCAGCGCCGTTACTCCCGCCTTCTCCGCGAAGAAAAAGAGCTGCCCAACTTAATTCTTGTAGACGGCGGCATCGGGCAGGTGAACGCCGCGAAAGCCGTGTTAGACGATCTGGGCGTTGACTGCGATGTTGCCGGTCTTGCAAAGCGTGAAGAAGAACTGTGGCTGCCCGGCGCGAAAGAGCCGGTAGTGCTTTCAAGGCAGTCCGAAGCGCTGAAAGTTTTACAATTTGTCCGTGACGAGTGCCACCGTTTCGCCACAGGCCTTAACCAGCGGCTTCGTTCCAAAGATTTATTTTTCCCGGTACTGGAATCCGTGGAAGGCATCGGGCCAAAGCGCGCGGCGGCGATTATGAAGGCTTACGAAACGCTTGAAAATATCGCGGCGTCTGTTCCCGCGGAGATGGCGGAACGGTGCAAGATTAGCGAAAATTCCGCCCGCGCCGCCCGCGCTGTGGCGAAACTCGCGGTTGAGGAGCGGAAGCAGTTAACAGTTAACAGTTAAGAATGAGCGATGAGCAATGTTGAAGTGTCATCGTAATTATTGATTATGTCAAATACAACCGTTAATAATTTTTTCGCGCATTCAATAGACATTTTGGCTATACTATCAACGGCTAACTCGTTGGGGTAACGTAGCGATATTGAGATCGCTTCCTGCATACAAAAGCCATTCTTTTGCCAAATCAAGCGTGGTCATACAGGACTATTCCTTTTTGGGCGATGGTTTTCGCAATTGTTGGCAGTTTGCTTCTAACTTCAAAGCGGCTTTTATAATTTGCAAGAACATCTACCGCTTTATAATCAGGATTTTGAGCCAGTCCGCAATAAATATTTTGCAGTGTCAGAATTGGTTTTTCGGAGCCGTCTTTAAGAATGAATTCAAATTCTCTCTAACTCGAAAAAAACTTTATTATTGCTTTTGCGACCAATTCATTAATGTCGGCGTGACGTGGAACTTGAGTAGATGTGTTTGTCCTTGGGTTTTCATAAATATCATGGTTTGCACCGTGGCGCACAAAAACGGCTCCACGCTTGACAATTTCTTTAAGCAGTTTTTGCCGTTTCACGCAGGAACCTTTATTCGCAGAACGCCGCTTTTGCGCTTTTGCGCCAGTCGTTTTTCTTCCTCTTGACGGATTTGATAGACATCGGCAAGCATCTCTTCCAATTCGGCAAGGTCATGCCCCTGAGTGAGATGGTCAGGGTATTTGTTCAAATATCCGACAAAAAAACCGTCATCGGCTTCCCAATAGGTATACGCAAGTTCCATAACATCCCCCTTTGTAATTATATCATGGTTAAAGATAAAAATAAAATCCCCCTTGGCATTTGCAGTAAAATGTATGCCTAAGATTTTTCAACGCAAAATTAATTCGCTTTTCGTGACACGGCGGAGCTGCGGAAAGCCCTTACGGCAATAGCAAGTTTAGTTGGGTGTTTGAATTCAATTGGAGTACAGGGCATACATTTCTACTGGCGCACATTGGCATTGTAGCTAGAGGGGCAAATTTGATATTGACACTTTAATTTAAAAATGGTTAAAATCTTATCATGAATGTAATATCCGCCAATACATCAAATTCCCAAGTTTTACCTATCAAAGAGCTTAAAATCACTAATTTTGACAGTTTTGACGCTGAATTAATCGTTTCCCCCCCCCCCCCCCCCCGTGTATAGTTCACTCTAAAACAAGCAAAATAACAGCATATTTTTCTCATTTTTTTGAAAAAACGCCAGATTTCTGCGTATGCGGGAACACCAGCTTTTTATACACAGAAAAAAGAAGGAGTTATCAGTATGAAAAACATGAAAAGGAATTTAGTGATCGCCTTAATGGTACTGGCGATGATTACAGCATGCGCCCCAAAGTATGACGCTGAAACGGATTTTGAAGCAAAGCCTATTGATGGCGGCAAAGGGGTAGAAATTACAAAATATGTAGGAGACAAATTTGAAGTCCGTATTCCGCCAAAAATACAGAAATTACCTGTTATCCGTATTGGCAATTTTGCATTTGATGAGAAAAGCTTTATCAGCGTAATTATACCAAACAGCGTTACCAGTATTGGGGATGGGGCTTTTTCCGAATGTACCAGTCTTACCAGCATAACCATACCAAATAACGTTACCAGTATTGGGCAGAGTGCTTTTTCCGGCTGTACCAGCCTTGCCAACGTAACAATATCGGACAGCGTTACCAGCATTGGAGATTATGCTTTTTTCGGTTGTATCAGTCTTACCAGCGTACCCATACCTGAAAGTGTTACTACAATTGGGAGTAGCGTGTTTACTCAACAGTATGACGATTTGGAATTTAATGAAGAAGATAACGAGTTTACTGATCCTGAATTCAGAAATTTTACTCCCAAAGAAATTGCTGAATTATTAGAGAAGGTCAATGCCGGAGAAATATCTAAAGAAGCAATAGAAGATTTACAGGTAGAACTTTTGGACAAAATGTTTAACGGACTAATGGATAATGACGAATTTACCTTAATGATAGAATTGATGAAATGGAGTGCTGAAAAAAAGAATGCTGAAAATTAAAAGAAAATTTTTTAAATTATATTTGAATGGAGGGTGTGATTATGACTGTTAAATGTCAGTGTGGGAAAAAAAATGAAGTATCTGTAATTAAAAAAAGTGAACAAATAAAAATAAATTGCCCAGTTTGCGGCTGTGAAAATATTCTTGAATATTCAGAATTTTTACATAAAAAATATATAATATCAAAAATATTTGATTATTTTCTTTTTGGTATTTTAATTCTAACTTGTATTGTTTTGATGTACTTAATAATATTTCCCTTAAAATATTCCTGGTCTTTTAGCATTCCAATAATTTGTATAATAGTTTCTTTATGGTATAACAAAACAGCTCTTAGAATAACAGTACCCATTATCCTTTTCCTTGTGGTGTTTATTATTCTTGGATTATACACTCCAATATTTGTACCAAAATACAATAGTAAAAAAGATTTTACATTTTTTGAGAGGAATGGTAAAATAACAGTACTGTCGTATATTGGCAAATCAGAAGTTGTTTCCATACCTCCAAAAGTCAACATACCTCCAAAAATATTTAAGATACCAGTAACAATTATTGGTGATAGTGCATTCAAAGGTGATACTCAATTTGTTCTTCTGTATCAAAAGGCTCAAGAAATGAATCGTCTTCCTGGGGGACGACTGGGGGTCACACCAACAATGTTTGATAAGATAAGAAACAATATAATAACCACTATTAAATTACCGGACACTATTGAAATAATAGGAAAAGAAGCATTTGCTTACACAACCAGCTTGACCAGTATAAATATTCCTAATTCAGTTATAACTATTGAAGATAGGGCTTTTCAGGAAAGTAGTATATCCACTATTATTATTCCAAATTCAGTCAGATCTATTGGAAAAGAGGCTTTTGTAGGAAATACATTTTACAAATCTATGATTAAGGACAGTCCTTATATTGGCAACAAGTTAACTAGCATTACTATTGGTTCAAATGTGGCACTAGAAAATTCGTTTGAAAACGGATTTGATGATTTCTATAATCAAAATGGATGTAAGGCGGGGACTTATACTTATAGTAATGAACAATGGAAATTTGAATAATTAAGACGAAAAAATAATCGCAAACAGCAGGGGGAAATGTATGAATAGATTAATTATTGCTAAGGCTTGGTTGATAATGATTGTTGTTAGTTTTTTACTTAGCTCGTGTAATAAAGAAAAAATTACTGAACAAGAACGGATAATTGAAGATTTAAATTCACAAATATTACTACTGAAAGCAGAAATTGATATATTCAAGGAGACGGATCAATACTATTACCAATCAGGTACTGATGAATTTATTAATAAAAATTATAAATCGGCAATTGATTGGATGAATAATTTAATAATTAAATTTCCAACATCAGAATTATTGATATATGCTGAAAAAATTAAGGATGTTTCATTAAAAATATTAAAATCAAGACCTATAGATGCATCAGAATTATTAAAAGAAATGAGTCAATCAACTCAAGGACTTGAAGAAGTATTAGAATTTATCAGAAAAGGAGGTCTTTCTGGCGATATATCAGATTAGAAAATTTTTTAATGAATTGTAATCTATGAAATGGCGTTAGGCACTTTGTGTGTCGTATACTAGAATCCATGTGTTGGATAAGTAAAATAATTAATAGTCAAACGGACTTTAGACGTAAAAGGAAATGGTATGTTAGATTTTATTAGAAAGGCATTTCGTGGCTGCTTTGAAGTTTTCCTTTGGATGGACATAATAAGGTGCGATGAATTTATATATCCGTTTGTTTTACTTCGGTCTATGCCAGCTTGTTCGTTTTATTTAACGACTTATAATCTTAGATGATCTTTCTTTTATAAAGCTATTTATTTCTTTAATATAGTTTTCTAGAGAAAGAATACCACCTTCTATTTTTTTGATAATACATTCTAATTCATCATAATCCACAGATGTTTTAACGTAACCAAGGGCTTTAAGCAGTTGCTGAAAACTGCTCTCCGATATCTTGTTTTTTAATGCTTCTATCCTTTTTTGTTTTCAAATCATCCATAAAATAGACCTCCAACTAAAATATATAATAGTTCAATACCACATAAGACAGCTTCCCTGTGAAATAAAGTACATTGAGTTTTTTCAAAAAAGCTTATCAAATTGTTGCTAACTTTGCCTGTCAATTTTATAATAACTGCTCAAAACATAAACTACTTCACAGAGATCATCAACAATATGCTGGTCTATTATATCTTTGGCTTTTGCGGAAAGTTTCAATATGATCATTTAAAACATACCGAAGAATAATATTTGCATTAATTTTTTTCATACTTTTCTACAACCGCTCTTTCCCAAGCGCCTTTTTCACCATGTATTTTCGAAGGGTCCGCAAAATGATGAAGGCACCCAAAAGCGGATTCCTTTTTCGCAATCGAATTTCTTGTCTCAGGAGTAATATTTAATTCCATTCTTGCCCTGCCCACAGGCAGTTCAAAAGGCAGAGCCAACTCAAGATGTCGGTTTGATTGAATATCAATAATCTGTTCTATTAACATAAGGATATTATAAGTGATAAAATCCTTTTGTCAATTCTGTTAAAACTAAGTTAAAATCCCTTTCACAGGCATACATTTCACCTCAAAAAATGCTATAATTAAATAAATGGACAACCCCGAAACCAGCGAAACATCCGTCCCCTGCCTAAGCCGCGATCTCTCATGGGTCGACTTTAACGAGCGGGTACTCAACGAAGGCCTGCGCAAAGAAATGCCCCCGCTCGAACGCCTGCGCTTTTTGGCGATCGTCTCCTCCAACTTTGACGAATTTTTCATGGTCAGGGTCGCGGCGTTAAAGCGCTCTCTAAACACGGCAGACCCTTGCGGACTAACGCCGGCCCAGCAGTTAAAGGCGATTTCCGAAAAAGTCCATTCCATTATGCGCAAACAGTACGACTGCCTGCGAAACGAAATCTTTCCCGGTCTCGCCAAAAACGGGCTGTCGCTCCTGCGCCCCGATTCATGGTCTGTCCCTCAGCTTGATTTTTTAAACTCGTATTTTGTAGGGCAGGTCTACCCCGTTCTTACCCCTCTGCGGCTGGAAGATGAAAAGCCGATGCCTTTTATCGAAAGCCGCCTTTTGCACGCCGCCTTTCTTCTTGAGCCGGAAACACCGGACGCCGCGCAGCCGGAAAAACTAAAAATTATTGTGCCTATGCCTCGTGTGATGGATAGAATTGTCTGGCTGTCAAGTTCCGGCAGTATGACAGTTAACGGGCAGGAAAAAGAAAAACTCCAGCTTGTGCTGTTAGAAGACATAATTACCACATGGGGAGCGTATCTCTTTCCCGGTTACCGCGTAAAAGAAAGTATGTTATTCAAAATTAACCGTGACGCGGATTTTTCCGTTGACGAACAGCGTGACGAAGATTTTATCGAAGCGATGTCGGAAGTTTTGGAAGGCAGGGACAAATCCGATGTGATAAGAAT
>JAIRUC010000115.1 GCA_031254615.1 Treponema sp.
TAAAGGAAAGATAACCATTCTTATCGTTACGCACGATACGGAATTTGTTACGTCTCTTACGGACAGGGTTCTGTGCCTTGGAGACGGAAGCCGCGCCTTTGTCCAGCACCGTATTGAGCCTGCCTCCAGTGCAGGGCACGGAGTTTCCGGCCACGAGGCGCGGGTATTGCACAGCGAGGATGTTCTCGCTAACAGCTGCTGCGAGTGACGTTATGCGAAGTTTTATCGAAGCCTTGATCAATCCGGCTTTTCCGTTTCTGCGAAACGCCCTTATCGCGGGATTTTTGTCTTCGCTGCTTTTCGGCGTTATCGGCTCTGTTGTAACGGTGCGCAGGATTGGCAGCCTTGCGGGAGCTGTTTCCCATGCCGTACTCGGCGGAATCGGGCTTGCGCTGTTTCTTTCGTCGCGCTTTTTTCCCATTCCGCCTATTTTAGGCGCGCTTGTTTTTGCTCTGCTTTCCGCGCTTGTTATCGGTCTTGTTACCATTAAGGCAAAGCAGAGGGAAGATACGGTTATCAGCGCGATATGGGTAATCGGCATGAGCCTTGGAATACTTTTTATGGCGAAAACTCCCGGTTATGCCGATCCTTCAACATGGCTTTTTGGAAATATTCTGCTCATTTCAAACAGGGATTTAATTTTTCTTGCTGTCCTTGATGTTATCGTTATGGTACTGGCCTGGCGGTTTTATGCTCAAATTGAAGCTTCATCGTTTGACGAAGAATTTGCGCGTACAAGGGGCGTATCCGTAGAAAAAATATTTTTGCTCCTTCTTGGCTTAACCGCTGTCGCCGTTGTGTTACTCCAAACTTTTGTCGGAATTGTGATGGTCATTGCCATGCTCACCCTTCCTGCCGGATGCGCGGGTGTTTTTTCACGCAGTCTTGGCGGCATGATGATTTCGAGCTGTTTTTTTTCCGTATTGTTTTCTGTCAGCGGCCTTATAACAGGCTGGTTTTTTGATCTTCCTATCGGGGCAATGACTGTAATTATCGCGGGTACTGTGTTTTTGGGATTTTCGGTATCCAGTGTTATAAGAAAAAAATAGGGAACCCCGAATGGAGTTCCCTTATTACATAAGATCAATGATTAAAAAACTACGCCTATTGTTAAGCCAAGGTTATAACCGCTTGCAGGATAAAAAGTAAGTGGAATATCAAGAATTACAGGACCAAAAGCGAAACCAAACCCTGTCATAATTTTAAAATTGAAGAAAGAAGGAGAATTACTTGCTTCTCCTTTGACGGAAATCGAGCCGCCTGTTGCCTTATAACCAGTAGGAAGGCCAGTTAATTTTATATCCGAATCTACTCCAAATCCTAAAGAGGTTTTTCCAAAAGACAAGTCCGCTCCTATCCCAAGAGGAATGTTGAAAATTAACAATTTAATTGCGGTAATAGCTTCCAGCGGAATGGTAACAGTATAAGTAGATAAGCTTAGAGAAGCTTCCGGGCTCATATGGATATTTCCATTTACACTTCCACTTGTAAAAGGTTCATCAATGTCACTGCCAAGAGGGACGGTGAAACTTATATCACTGCTGCTGTATAAAATCCCGCTGCCGAGGCTAAGCCCTCTCCATGTTACAAGACCGACAAGACTCAAAGAAGGAAGTATTTGATAATTTACAGTTGCTCCCAGCGTAAAAGTGTTAAAACTTAAACCCTCGAAGAGGTCCGGCAGATTAAAATAACCTACCCGCAATCCCACATACCAATGGTCTAATGTAAAAATTCCCAGATTTAAGCCAACATTAAAGTTGAGCGCATTGGGATTAAGCCCAAGGTTAATATCACCATCTTTGGACATAGAATTCTCAAGAGCATCAATATCATCAAACAATGAAGAAATACCTGTGGGAAGCTGTAATCCAAACATAGGTCCGACAGATGCAGAAAAAAGTTTATATCCGCCATAACCCCGTGTAGTAGCCCCGTGGCTTGCGTAAGCAGACGAATTTCCCATTGCCTGAAGAAGTTTTTTGGGGTTTGAGAATTTTATATCACCTAACTGATCGTTTAATTCAGTCATGACATCCCCAAAAGCTGTCTTTATTGCAGTGTTTAATGCATCCGCCTCAGGCCCTCCTTTAACTATTGGAGGCTTACCCGTAGCCGTAATTTTTTGTGCAAAAGCGGAAGTTGTCACCATAAAAACCAACAACACGCAAAATAATTTCTTCATCTTAGTACCCCTTTCATTCCATAATTTTTATAGCAATCAATACATGATGCTGTGTATCTCAAATATACCGTAATTCGCGTTTTTTTTCAATGAATAGTAAAGCAAATTTCACGGGCGAGCCGTATATATTGCAGGAGGTTTTATGAAGTATATATTGATTTTTATGCTGAGTTTTGTGGTTTTTGGCTGTGCGGTGCTTGGCGGCAGCAGGGACGATACCGGCTCTGTCCATGAATATGAAGGAACTGCCCAAGGTTACAGGGGGCCCATACAGGTACAAGTCCGCATGAGCGGTGGAAGTATAACGGACATCGTTATTATCGATTCCGAAGAGGACAGTTTTGTCGGAGGAGCCGCCATGGAAGAATTAATCGACACGGTAATTCTGTACAACACTACGGATGTAGACGCGGTCTCCGGCGCGACAGAATCCAGCAGGGGTTTTCTTGAGGCGGTGGAGAATGCTATAATGGGATTATGAGTAAATGTCTTTTCTGTAAAATAATAGCCGGGCAGATTCCTGCTCAAAAAATTTATGAAGATGATGAAATGCTTGCTTTTTTTGACATAAATCCCGCAGCGCCGGTTCATTTTCTTGTTATTCCAAAGAAGCACATTAACAGTCTTTTGGATTTGGAAGCGGATGATTCGGCGTTGATTGGCAGACTGCTTTTCAAGGCAAAGGAACTCGCGAAACAGCAGGGATGTGAAGAAAAGGGAGGGCGTTTTGTAATCAACGCCAAAAGCGATGGCGGGCAGACTGTTGATCATCTGCACATTCACTTTCTCGGAGGCATGGCTCTTGGTCCCAGTCTTCTTGCCGGGAAGCAGGGATAGGGGCGGAAATGGCAATTGAAAAACACATTAATTTTTTTGAACTTCAAAAAGCTTCGGAAAAACCCGGCTGCCCCCTGTGCCGGATTATAAGCGACCGCGCGTACAAGTATATCGATAACACCCTGTTTGAGCATGTCGCAAACCGCGGATTTCGCGCCTTGTTCCGCGCGGCGGGAGGGTTCTGTTCTTTTCATTCGCGGGGTTTGGTTTCTTTCCGCGACGGTCTTGCTGTGGCGATTTTAAGCCGCGACATTCTGGAAGACCGTATCGATTGTTTCAAATATAAAAAACCATGGCGTCCCAAGGGCCGCTGTCCTGTCTGTATTGAGCGCGAAAAAATCGAAAATGAATATTTGGATTTTCTTAACAATTCCGGCGGAAACTCTATCGAAGAAAGAGAACTGCGGGAATTTTTTACGGTGTCAGACGGCCTGTGCGCTTCTCATTACGCGAAACTTATTTCCGCAAAGGGTCTGATAAAAAGCGTCCCCGCATGGTTAAAACAATTTCAGGAAGAAAAATTCAAAGAGCTGATGGTGCGCCTTGATAAATTTATCGAGCTTTCCGCCTACGGCCGGCAAAAGGAATTCGCCGCCCTCAGCGAACAGGATCAACTTGTATGGAAAGAAGCGGCCGCCTGCCTGAACGAGAATGTAATAGGGAGTAGTGATTAGTTAACAGTGTTGTTGGTTGTAAGCGTATCGTGATGGTAAATAGCTATGCCCACTAACTACTAATCACTAACTACTTCCTATTAAGTTTATCTATTACTGAAACCAGCGCTCTTATGCGGACTACTTTGCCGGCGCCGAATTCGCCGAAGGCGCGGTAGCGTTCGCCGTCGTCGGAGAAGGGGCTGTCTTTTTCGCCGGGGAATGGGGCGAAGCGTTTTTGCGTCCAATGAAGGGAAGGGTCTTTTAGGGAAACTCCTGTGTTAGCCGGGTCGAAATGAATGTAGGATTCGTGGACGCCGCGTTCCAAAAGCGGCGCTTCGTCCGTGCTTTGCAGATAACGGATTACCCCTTCTTTAAAATCAATTGACTGAATAATTGCGGAGTGCGCCATTGCGCCTTTTGGCCCCATGAAAAGGATAACATCGGCAGGGCGGAGGCTGCGGATTTTATCATCTACCGCGATTATTTGAGAATTTCTTGAATTGAAAAATGAAGTGCCCGCGTACCATGCAGGGTCTGCGCCGCGCGGAATGCCAAAAGCGGGGCCTAATGCCCTGCCAAGATCAATGCCGCCCTGCCTGCCTACATGGGAGAGAACCTGCCAGACAAAGCCGGAACAGTCTACTCCCGCGTGTCCGATACAGTACAGGTAATTGTAAACATCGCTTTCCAGTGCGCCTTTTCCCGATGCCAAAACATAAGGACGGTGGGGCAGTCCTCTGTATGAACCCGCTTTCATCCGCGCAATGTCAAAAAGGTCAGTCGAAGTGCTCCATTTTTGTCCGGGGATGTCAAAAATAAAGACGGTCTCTCTTCCCGACGAAAGGGCGCTTACATATTCTTCAAAGGCTTTGGAATCCAGTATCTCTTCGATGACAGGCCATAGAATTTCGGGTGTAGCCTTGCCACCGCCGACAAAATCCCAGTCGGCCTCGATTAAAATGCTCCGCTCGTTGTTTTCCGCAAACGGAAGCCTGATATTCATTATTTTGCCGTCGATTATTCTGGTTTTAAAATACTGCCTGTACGCTTCTTCGATTACACGCTCAACTCCGTTCCCCCAAAGCCGCGCGGGATCGGAAAATGACGCAAGATGATCTGTCTGCGCCCCGCAGATTTGGGCGCTGACGAAAAAATTAAAAATCGCGGCAAATAGAAAAATCATCAGCTAACAGCGTTTTTCTCAATATCCTTAAAATATTTTACGGTTCCAACTTTTAATTCTTCCGTGGCGTCTTCGTCGCAGACAATAATCGCCTTCGGGTGCATCTGCAGACAGGACAGAGTCCACATGTGATTTACGCCTTCTTCCACCACGGCGCGAAGAGCGCGCGCTTTACTGCGCCCGTTTACGATGATTACCACTTCCCGCGCGTCCATCACCGTTCCCACTCCGACAGTAAGAGCGGTAACCGGAACTTTTGAAGACTCGCCGTCAAAAAAACGGGCATTGGCAGCTTTGGTTTCTTCGGTAAGCGTTTTAATTCTTGTTCTTGAAGCAAGAGACGAACCAGGTTCGTTAAACGCAATATGGCCGTCACTGCCCATACCGCCAAGGAAAAGTTCGATCCCGCCTTCCGCAGAAATCGCCTCTTCATAAAGTTTACACTCTTTCTCAGGCTCCTTTGCCATGCCGTCAAGAATGTGGATGTGTTGGCGCTCGATATCGATATGGTTAAAAAGATTTTCCATCATAAAGTAATGATAGCTTTGCGGGTGGCTGGCAGGCAGGCCGATATATTCATCCATATTGAAAGTGCGCACATTTTTGAAAGAGAGTTTTCCTTCTTTGTGCATTTTTACAAATTCGCGGTAAATCCCAAGCGGGCTTGAACCTGTCGGAAGGCCAAGCACAAACGGCTTTGCGTCCCTGCAGGAATTAATTCTGCCGGCAATGTAGTTTGCCGCCCACCGGCTCGCTCTCTCATAATCAGGATGAATAATTAATCGCATTGTTTTCTCCTTACCAAACATCAGAATTATTAAAATAATTATATTCTTAATAAACAAATCATCCTTGCAAAAATTTTACAAGGATACATAAGGAGGTTGATTTTTGATTTGTTTGAACAGCTACTGTTTCAGAACAGAAACAACCCTTTCCAAAACTTTTTTCCTGTCCAGCGGTTTTACAATGTAGCTCTTGGCTCCCATTAAGAGGCATTTCTTGACAACGTCTTCTTTGCCTAACGCGCTGACCATTATTATTTTGGCCTGTTTGTCATATTCAAGAATTTTCTCTAATGCGGAAACACCATCCATTACGGGCATGGTAATATCCAGGGTAACCAGATCGATGTTTGGCAGAGCTTTGTATTTCTCAACTCCCTGGGCTCCGTCAGCGGCAGTGTCGGCTACTTCAAAACCTTCTGACGTGAAAATCTGACCAAGCTGTTTTGCTATAAACATCGAATCATCAACGACAAGAACCCGGTATGGAACTCCTTCAGGTTTGATCCCCTCAGCTGCCTTTTCGTTGATATTAGGCATATCAGTCTTTGCTATCATCCGGTACGCTCCTCTTCACTCTAATATATGTTATAATTGGAAATAAGTCAAGTATACTAAGACAATATAGCGAAATTTAACACATTGATATTTTAGGGGATTTAGTGAGCGTACCTTTATTTTTTGCGCCAATGGCGGAGTTAAGCCATAGGGCTTTTCGGGAATTATTGGAAGATTTTGGCGGCTGTGACTGTTATTTTTCCGAAATGATCAGCGCCGGGGCCCTCTTGGCAGGCGGACCGTTCGAAAAATGGTATATTGATGCCGGTCCAAAGCCGGAAAAGGTCGTTTTTCAGCTTGTCGGCGCGGATATTGAGCAGATTTCCGGCGCTTCGGCTGTTCTTGACACCTTGGAGTGCGCCGGAATCGACATAAATATGGGCTGCAGCGCTCCGTTAATCCGAAAAACAGGGGCTGGAGCCGCATGGATGGCCTCAATTGACCGTGCCGGGGAGTTGATTTCCCGTGTCAGACCGGCAGTTAAGCGCCGCCTCAGCGTAAAATTACGCATCGGCTTTCAGGACGATTTTGAGTATCTGGTACGGTTCTGCCGCCGCCTTGAGGCCGAGGGGACAGATATTATTACCCTTCACCCGCGGCTGGTTACGGAAAAGTTCAAACGCCTTGCCCGTTGGGAATATGTAGGCAGGTTAAAACAGGAATTGAAAATCCCCGTAGCCGGAAACGGGGACATAGCCGATGCCGCACAGATTGTCCAACGGGCGGCAGGTCCCTGCGACGCGGTCATGGTAGGGCGGGCCGCGGTGCGCCACCCGTGGATTTTTGCCGAAGCGCGAGGAATTGAGGCTGCTGATTCCGGGTCAACGAAGACGCGCCCTATCCCCAATATCGAAGAAACCGGCGTTCGCTTTCTGGAACTTCTTGCGCAATATCAGCCGCCGGAATTTCATTTTTCCAGGGCGATTCGATTTTTTGGCTTTTTCTGCGACAATCTGAAATGGGGAAATTATCTTAAAACTCAGATAAACCGCGAAAAAACTTTGTCCGGCATTGAGCAGGTGTGGCGGAAATATTTTAGAGACGGTAGTGAATAATTTGAAGTTTTGATCTATATTTTTAATGTGGAGATAATATGAAAAGAACAATTATTTTTTTATTTTTAAGTTTTGTTTTTTGCGGTTTATGTTTTTCGCAGGAAACCGTAAATGTAACTGTAGAAGTTACCAATGTTGCTGTTAACGGCGGAAAAGTTTATTTGGCGATATTTTCAAACAACGCAAGTTTTCAAAAAGAAGATCCGGAAATAGCGTTCGAGTTACAATCCGACAAGGCTGCAATAAGCAGGGAGGTATCGCTTCTGCCGGGAGAATATGTAGTATCGGCGTTTCAGGACGCGAATAATAATGTAAAACTTGACTACGGACTTTTTGGAATTCCAAAAGAGCTGGTCGGCATATCCAATTATTCCGGAAAGGGGTTCCCTTCAAAGAGTTTTGATAAGCAAAAAATATTAATCGACAGTAAAGTTGAGAAAATAATTATTGGCTTGTATAAATTTTAAGCAGGGATTATACAATTTCTTTATAATCTTTTATTGCCATTTTTCTGATTTTGTACATTCATGTCTCCTAAATATTTTCTATATTTTTTCCAATTGAGCCGTCATCATGCTGTAATGAAATTATTTTTTTAGCCCATTTTCCGTCTTTATAATGCATATTTATTTGCTGTCATTATAATTTCATTATATTATATTTTTGTTTTTGTGCCAACCAATTCAAACTGCAATTTCGCACAATGTATTTTAAGTGCAGCTTTTTTTGCTTTTACCCCACATTGTATTCCCAGCTATCATTCCGAACAATAACATTGAACTGCTCATTTCTATTAGATGCGCAATTCTAACCATGTCGGGAAATAAAACATTGGGAATTATTAATTGTACTGCTGTGCATAAATACACCAGACATACGCTTGCTATAAACGTATTCTTTGTACTCATCATGTTTTTTAACGGAAGAATAAAAATGCCGAATAATATTCCGCGTAATATTTGCAATGGAATAAAAATTGAATTTGTCCCTATGCCTATATTGGTATTACCCATTGACTCCCCTAATTTTAAATTTGCGGTCGAACCTGAATAGAACAATCTTGCTTCTTCAAATTGCCATAGGACAAAATATCCGAATAGCAAATATACGCATAAATAGATTATGCCTATAATACCCAATTTTATGAGAATGGATTTAATATTAATTTTTTCTTTTTCATATACAGCATTTTTGTTTTGAAAAAATTTAATCAATAAAGCTGTCGTCCCTAATAATGGGAATAATCCTGAAAGCATTATCAGGATAATGTCCGGCTTTGTAAGAGCAAATGCATGGCCAAAAAACCATGTTTCTATTTGAGTCATAAAAAAATTTATAAAAAACATTACAAACAATACATTTATGAACAATTTTATGCCTGAATAATTTGAATGCTTTATTATGAAATAGATAGTGAAACAAACCCATGCGCCGTTGATAAACATAAACAGTAAAGCCGTTGGGTGTTCGGAAGAACCCAATTCTTTAAATCCTTGTGAAAATGGCACTAAAGCGCTTACCAATACGAATAAAACCGTGTAAATAATTGCCGCCAGAAATAATTTTAATGCTGACGTTACTATAGTTTTCATAATATCTCCTTTAAAGTAAGTTATACATATAATAAATTTGTATATTTGATCTAACAATGAAACTTAGATATAAAAAATGGCAGCTTGGTCGTGAATTCCGGCAGCTTGGTAATATGGTTGTTGTCTAATCAATATAAGCTCTTTATAATCAAAACATGAAAATTAATATCAACACAAACGAGCGGTACACCGAGACAGAGGTAACAATCAACTGTCTGCGTATGAGTGATGATATTGAAAAATTACTTGCCGCGCTACGAATGTTGGATATGAAATTGACAGGGCGCAAAGACGGGCAGCAGCATATTCTTGAAGCCTCTGATATTATATATATTGAAAGCACGGACAAACGCACTTTTCTTTATACTTCAGCCGGCGTATTTGAAAGCGCTTTTAAACTTTATGAATTGGAAGCAAAGCTTGCTAACGGGGATTTTCTGCGGGCGAGCAAAAATTGTCTTTTTAATATTAATCATATACAGTCCATTAAGCCCGATTTAGATCGTAGGCTTATACTGACTTTTGAAAAAGACATTAAACTGATTGTATCGCGGCAATATTCGGCGGCGGTAAAACAAAGGTTGGAGGCTTATAATGGATAACGAATATACAAAGAAATCGCTTATTTTGGAATTGATGCGCAATTTTACAACCATTTTTACTTTATCATCTCTCGCTATATCTCTTGCGGGGTCACTGACTATTCGCTTTGTCCCTGATAAGCAGTTTATATCAGAAATATTTCCTCTGTTTATGATCAATTCATTTTATAGTACTGTTCCGCAGATTGCAGGTTTTTCGTTTGTTATAGCGATTTTTTGCGTGCTGTTTATTTCTGATCGATTTATTTCAAAAATGTGGTTTTGGCTGCGTTTTCTTCTTTTGTTCCTTTTCGCCTTGTTTACCTTCGTTGTTTTTGCAGTCATTTTCAAGTGGTTCCCTTTGAATAATCCACAGATATGGATTGGCTTAATTCTATGTACCATTATCTGCTCTGCTTTCGGCCTTGGTATTACATTATTAAGATTTAAACTGGAAGGCAGGAAATATGACAGACTGCTGGCAAATTATAAAGCGCGGCGCAAGGATAACGACTCTAACAACAGTCGTTCTTTAAACGAAATATAAATGGAATTTCTTTAAAAATTAGTATATATTTCCTGTAAACAGACAATATTTAAGGAGTATACATGTCAGACTTTAATGCAGACCAACAAAAACAAAAGAAAGCCGGCGTTACCTCAAGCGGCGGATTCAAAATAGTGATGCTTGTCATTCTTATTTTGCTTTTACTGATCCCCATTTCCATGATTCGCTCGCTGATTAGTGAACGCAGTCATCGCGCGAACACGGCGGAAGAATCAATTATGGAGGCATGGGGCAGCCAGCTTACGCTGTACGGGCCTGTTATTCGCATTCCGGTTGTTGAACGCGAAGAAGTAAAAACAAAGACCGAGAAAGACGGCGAAAAAATCGAAATAATTATGCACGATTACGCGCTTTGGATTACGCCGAAAGATATGGAAATTCGCGCTGATTTTTCCTCTCAGAAAAAACGCCGGGGAATTTTTTCCGTTGCGCTTTTTTCCGGCGATGTTTCACTTTCCGGAAACTTTACTTTTGAAAGGGCAAAAGGCGAATTAAAACAAAATCAGACAATGTATCCGCAGCAGGCGGAAATCATCATTGGGCTGGCAAGTCAAAAGGGAATACGCAGGATAATCAAAGCGGACTGGAACGGCAGTGAGCTCTTTTTTAAGCCCGGCAACCGTAATTATTCCATTGGCTATGTCAACAATTATTCCACCGGTTCGCACGACAGTAAAATAAGTACTCAGAGTATAGGAGAAAACAACAACGGCATAAACGCTTCAAGCCCCTTTGATACGACGGGAATTAACACATTCGATATAAAGTTTGCCGTACAGGGCGGAAAATCAATTCGGGCGCTTCCTGTAGGAGAAACCACTCATGCGTATATCAACGCCGATTGGCCGTCGCCCTCGTATCAGGGAGGTTTTTTGCCGGCGTCACATACTTTTTCGGAAAGCGGTTTTAACGCCGAATGGGAAATCAGTTATTTAAGCAGATCGATTCCGCTTTATTGGCTGACCGGCCGTGACGGATTTGAATATGACAGCAGAATGTACTGGGGAAGCGAACTTTTCGGCGTGGATTTTTTCAAACCTCTTGA
>JAIRUC010000196.1 GCA_031254615.1 Treponema sp.
ACAGGCGGGATGTCGAACCAGTCACTGCCGGGACTATCTTCGTTACACGAAAACGGCGGAGCGGTATTGGGATCAATGTTTTTTGCGTAACGCCAGTCTGTATATTGGCCGGATTCGCCCTGATCGCCTCTGAATGTGTCAGACTCGGCGCTCTTGACGCGGAGAATGTCAACCGCGGCGGGTCCTATGGATACTGCTTTGTACGAGTATATTTCTTTTTCACAATTCAACGAGCACGAAAGAATCAGCGCGTCAACCACTAACCCCGACTTCCCGGTGTCAACCGAATGATAAGAGCCGGGACGTATAAAACGCGCGTCCGTAGACATCTCTATAATCAGGCTCGCGCGCGAGAAATAACGGTAAAGTGACTTGGCAAGATTTTCCGCTGATGTGGAGTTATATACAAACTCCGCAGACGAGGTGAATGTCCGGTCTTTAAATCCACGACCCGCGGTTACGGTTACGGCTTTATTTCGATATATGGCGTCCGCGCGGATCGCAAACTGGCGGAGTTTCGCGTCCGTCGTTCCGGTGTTGTAAAAACGTACCGAGGAACGGAGGCTTTCAAATTCTGTGCGGTTGATTTCCAAGTCTCCTTCCCAGTCTTCTGCTACGGCGTGATTACTTGAGTACAGCAGGCTTGTGTCCTTTGAGCGGCGGTATTCAAGTTCGCCGTTATATTTTTTCCGTGATTCCGCAAAACCGGAAACAAAAGACTGATAGACCTGACCTTCGGCGGATTCTATTTCGGGCGCCGCGTCAAACGGATAATATACTCCCGGCTGGACAATGACCGGTGAAGGCGTGTTGTCCGATGCATAGCCGAAAGATTCAAAAAAGATTTGTTCATTTTTTTTCTGGGTAAGAGTGTTATATTCGATCTGTACCGCGTCATACCGTTTACGCGATTTTTTTACTTTGACGCCGGCGAGCATGTCCGATTGCCCCAGTTGTCCGGTTTCGGCTGGGCTCCCAAAATAGAAAAAGTTGCATCGTCCCAGGTTATCAAAATAAAAACTCAACTGGTATTGGTAACAGAGGGCGTCAAGGGTCTGCCGGTAGTTTCGTTCCGGCGGCATGACAAAGGCTTCTATGGTTATTGCCGGCACCTGGCCAATCATCATTACAAGGCCGCAATCGCTGATCAGTTTTCGTATAACAGTCTCTAAAAGAGCATCCAAAAAAACTATTTCACTGCTGTTTGTTACGTCGAGTTTTGCGGTGTAGTCCTTTATTGTCAGCGCAAAGCTGTCAATGGGATGGGGTTCCCCGATGTCTGTCCATGATGTGTCCGCGCCGGCAATGCCGGTAAATAGAATCTCGCCGTCTGCCGCGCGCACTACGGAGTCCATTTGCTCATGGGAAACGATAAACGAGAAGAGTTCCAGCTCGTATACAAATTTTGTTTCGCAGGAATTCTCAACATGTTGGAGGGAGTCGTTGCATACCGCATTGTTAATCACGCAGGTTGCAGGTTCAACGGTTATTGTATCCAATCCGGACCGCAATTCTATTGTCACTTTCATATATTTTTCCTTATGCCGGGAGCGGTTCCAGCTCTCCAGATTCGATGCCGCGGGAAATTCCCTCATAGATCGCTTCTACAAGCCCGCGTTCTCTTATAACACTGCCTTCCACTGTGACCGATACATTGACCGTAGCGCCGCTCCGTCCTGACGATCCCCGACCATCGTGGCTTGGCCAGTTCCGCCCGACTAGCGCGTAATCGCCGTTTGATATTCCCGCGTTAAAAGATTTTGGGATTATGCCTTCCCCCTGATGGATCATCGCCGGCATATCAAACGGCACAAAAGGAGTACCGGAATCAAACCCGAATAGACCGGCAATCCCTTTCCCTATTGATTTGATGCCGCCCCATACTGCGGCGCCCACGTCGACTACGGCACCGGCAATGTGCCCAAGAACGGGTACGGCCTCACCCCATTTTTCCGCATAGGACTTTGCTACCTCTTCCTGCTTCTGCGGAGATAGGGCGGCAAAAGTGTTTTCGCTTATTTTGTCAAGTTCTTTGAGCATTTCCTTGTTGATGTCGTATAACTTATCGTCTGCTGCCTGTTGGTATTTTTCTGCCTGTTTTTCATAGGCGGTGCGCGAGATAAGCCCCAACTCGTACTGTTGGCGTATGGAACTGATTTGTGCTGACAATTCGTCGCGCACTCTGTCTTTCTGGCGCTCGTAGAGTTTGGTGATCTCTTCTTTGCGGCGTTCCATTTCCTCGGCGATTTCCTGCGCCATCTCTCCTATCGCTTCGAGTTTTTGTATTTTTTTTATGTTGATACCCGGTATCAGATTTATAGCGCCGATAACGCCGTTGATAAGGTCAATAATAGCGTTACCGACAGGGCGTATCACATTGTTATACAGCCATTCAAACGCGGCGCCCAGTAAATGCAGGGGAAGCGAGACTATTTTTATTATTCCGGCCAGCGCCTTAAGTGCAACTGACACTATCCCAATCACCGGAGCGAGTACCTGTCCGAATGTTTCTCCGACTTCCGTTAATATGCTGACAATGTCCGCGAAAGCGCCGTCGAGTAGCGGACCGATAACTGACATGACTCCTTCGACGACTGTGCCTATAAAGTTGAGCGTCTTCTGGATGTTTTCGAGTTCAAGAACCGCGCCCAACATAGAGGAAATAAATGAGAATATGGTATCTTCTCCCGCGGCCGCTTGCCCGATATCTGTGTCTGATGTTTGCGCCATCGCTTCGGCTATAGCAAATTGCAGATAACTGGCTTCCTGGCGCGCCAGCTCTCTTCTGTATTCCCATTCTTCCCGGTATTTTTCCAAGCGGAGATCGTGAGCCTCAAGGATGAGCTTTCGCTCCATTTCGTTCCGTTCCTTCGCCTCCTTTGCGATATTATCATTTGATTTATTAAGTTCATCCTCGCGCTTTTTATCATAATATGAATTGAGCGCGGCAAGCTCCTCAATATAAGCGGCCTGCGTTTTGTAATTGTTGCCATATGTTTTATTTGCCTTGTCCTTTAATTCTTTCAGAGAATGTTCCTGTTCCCGGTTAATGGCCGCGGTGCCTTCAAGCATTTTGTCCTGCCATGCTGTGCCGATGTCGGCGGCTTTTGTTTTAGTATCTTCCAAATCTTTTTCAAGGTTGTCGATTATGGCGTTGAGTTGGGATCGTTGAGTGGGCGTTGTTCCGATATCGTTAAGATATTGCCGCGTAATGGCGAGCTGTTCATTTATCAGTTGAATTTTACCAGGCTTTGTGCCGCCAAACATTTTTTCAATCCAATCGCCGCGGCGGGTGTCAAGTTCTTTGTACAGTGCATCCAGCTTGCCCGCCTCTTCCTCAAGTTGCCCTGGCGCTAGTATTCTAAATGTTCCTGGGGTTATGTCATTATACGCTTGATTGAGTTTGTTTATTTCATCTCTTAACTGCATATCGGTCAGGTTGCCAAGAGCCTGCGCGTATCTGGCGATAGCTTCAGCAGACTCGTTTATTGCCTGCGTTTGTTCCACCTGCTGCAAAGCAGAGTTGCTTATCGCGTCCGCAGTTTTTTGCTGTGCCGCCGCGTAAGCGACAACCGCTATTGTTGCGGCCGTTGCCGCCGCGATGCCGGCAATAAGTAGCGGATTGGTTACCGCAAGGGAAGAGTTGAATCCCATCTGCGCCGCGTAAGCCAGCCATGTCTTGACAGCTAACGCCGCCTGTTTTACCGCCATGGCCGCAAGGTATCCTGTCAAAGCTACTACAGCGCCGGCAATAATACCCTTAGCGAGCGGACTTTCGTTGACGGCATTAATTATACTTGTAAAAATTTCCAACACTTTACTAACCGCTGGCAACAGCATACTTCCGAAGGAAGCGGCAAGGGCGTTTGCCGACTCTTTAAGCCCTTCCTGCATGGCAGCAAGGCTCTTTGACCCTAGTTCCATGCCGCCGAAATACTTGCCGCCTTCGGCAGTTAGCCGATCCAGAGCGGCGGTGAAATCTTCAAAGCTTACCTTGCCCTGACTGACCATTTCCACTATGGAAGCCTTATCCGTCTGAAAACCTTTGGCAAGCTCATCAAGAATAGGAACCCCCTGATGCAGGTAAGTGTTTAGTACCTGCATGTCGACTTTGCCCTTTGCGGCGGCCTGTGAAAAGGCGTTAATATAACTTGAAAAATTTTGGGAGTTTCCTTTGGACAAGTCTCCAAACTGTGTCATCTTCTCGTTGATCTGCGCCAACGGTACGCTGGCAGACGTCAAAACGCTAACCGCCTGTTTTGTTGTTTCAAGGCTGAAAGGCGTCTTATCGTTAAACGCTTTTACTTTATTAAAGAGCCCGGCGCCGGCATCCATATCGCCTAACAAAATCCCGAACTCATTACGCGCGTTTTGGAATGCGTCGGCCTGCGCCAGAGTGAAGCCCGTTACATCTTTTATTTTATCAACTGTTTTAATGAGCGCGACCGCCGCCGCTGTCTGCGTAACGGCGCTTTTTAAATCTCCAAAAGACCTGATGTTCTCGCCGTTCGCTTTGTCTATCGCTTTGGCTTGACCCTCAAGCTGCTTATACTGGGTAACAAGGTTCTGCACTTCTTTTGATTCGGGCTTAAACCCGGCTTCCACAAGGTTTACAGCTGCCTGTTTCGCCAACTCCTGCTGACGCCGGACCTCGGCGCTGGAGGCGCCAAAGAGTTTCATTGAAGCGGCGGCTTTCGTCGCTTCGCTTTCATACCGCTTCAGGCTGTTCGCCACTTCTTTGGATTCGCCGGTGAAAGCGCGTGCCTGTGTTGCTAAGGATTTGAGATCTCCGGACAGGGCATTCACTTGGGCGAGCGCCTGCTGGGCGAGAATCTTTATTTGCAGTTCAAGGGTTTTTTGATCAGCCACTATTTGCTTCCCCGCTTGCGCTCCTCAAATTCTTTCTGTTCCCATAACGCGTCTTCCCGCTTAAACAATAGAATTGAGCGGATCATCCATTCGGGCTGCTGCGCCCAGCCGCCTGAAAACGGAAGACTGCCCGTGTCTTTGCTTATAAGGTACACGTTCCAGCATTGAAAAAATTCATCCGTGAGATAAGACGCCATGTCACAGAAGCGGACAAAGATATGCCCGCTTTCGTCTTCAACACCGGAATCCCAAAGCTTGGCCGTGCGCCCCGGACGGAGCCGGGCTTGATGCTTACCGGACCGCCATATCCGGTAAGCAACGGCTAGTTTTTTTCGTCAACCGCCGCGGTGTTCAGTTCTTCGCGGAAAAGCTGGACAAGTTCTGTGACAAGCGGTTCAAAGCAGATGGGAGCTTTCAACAAACCGGATGCGTCTCTGATATACTTGGTTTCTCCATTCTCATCTTCCTTGTACCCGGCCCCTGAAATTTTTATGAGCATATTCCGCAGGTACGCTTCATCGTCCACCTTGAATTCAATCTTCATCCCTCTGGACCGACCGGTCTCGTCAAAGTCACCTATCGCCGTCGGGTGTAACACGATCTTGTTTTTTAATTCGATGGTCGCGGCCTTGTAGGTTACCGTGATCTGCTCGTTGGAGGGAAGGTCCCGGTTCTTGTCAAACGTCGGGATATAGGTTTTTTCTTTGCTGATAGTCTTTATCATAAATATGCTCCTTAATTAAATTGCCAGCGGAATGTCGACCGAATAGAAAATCGGATCGATGCCGGTCAGTTTGAACGAAGAGTCAAACGACTGCGCCTGGCCGCTCTGTCCGCCAAATGAAATATTGTACAGGTGGATTTGCCCGAAGACGAAAGCCTCGGTTTCTCCCGGCACGTTCGTCTTACGGACGTATCCCGCGAAGTACAGCGGCTTGCCCGCCACGTCTTTGACGGTGATTGCGCTATCAGTTTTGCGCACAGTTTTCATCATCTGATCAACCAGCCCGCCGGCACGGTCGGTGACGCCTAAGGTGAAGATCATATTCATGGTGCCGTTGGCGTCCCTCTTGCCAGGGCGGAATTTTTTGAAAGTGTCTTTTAAGCGCGTAACGTCTATTTGATCACGCGACACCTCGAGCTTCCAGCCGGTCACGTCGGCCGCCTCTTCAAGTGGTATTCGCATGGCCTTGTCTCCGGTTTTTAGCACGTCGCTGCCGTCCGAAGGAAATGCTTCGCCGACGTTAAGCCCCGTAGGAAAATATGAATCCGTTCCGCGTGCGGTTATGATGTATATGCCCGGCTTTCCAAGTGTGGCCGTGCCGTCGCCCGCAATTTCGTCTTCCAGCTCGTCGCTGGTAAACACCGTCCCGTCATCGCCGACGAGTGTAAGTTCTTCTGTTTTCATGTTAACTCTCCTCTGTTTCTGTAAGTTTGTTGGTTCGGCCGGCTGGTTGTTCTCCTTGTTTAGAGAATCGCCGTCCCGAACGTCCGTTATTTTCGGGTAACGCGGGAGGACTGTCAGTTTTGAAAGTCTTTCCGTTTTCCCTTTTGTAATTTGTAACCTGTTCCATAATTACTCCTGTCTATGCCGCTGGTATTGTTATGGTGACAATCCTGTCGTCCTGCACGTCTTGCACGGCGGTCGAATCAGGGCTGTCGATAAAGCTGTCCTCCTGACTGATCGTCTGGATGATACGGCTGTTTGGTATGGCTGCTGCATCATTTGTCTCTAACCGCAATTCAGGCGACGACAGATAAATATCAATTGCCTCAATCGCTTCAAGCGCTTGTTGTAAGCCAGTCATACTTTCAGCGGTTCCGGCGACCGACACCCTTACGCGCAGCATCCGGCTCCCCAGTATTTGTTTTGGCAAAACTTGGATGAAAGTTTTAAGCAGGCTCACCTTTATCACTACGCCTTTTTCACTTACTGATGAAGGCGTTACCACGACTTTAGTTTGAAAAATTTTGCCACCGATATTCCGCTCAAGTTGTTTCGCGAAAAAGTTCAAGGCCTCATAACTGTTCAAGCGCACTGCCAACCTCCCTCATTAGTAAATCCATGTCATTGTCGCTCAAGAAGAAAAACGGCCGTGCTGGAATCTCCACGGACTTTTTTAAGTAGTACAAAACATGATCAACGTTTTGAAGCCGTCCGCTTTCATTCCGTTTTTTCCGTTTCTCCCGGTAACACATCGTCCGGCCTTTGCGAAATATTGAATAACCTTCCGCTTTTAAGCCTTTCAATACATCCGTCGGGCTGTAGCCGTAACGCCTTTGTAATTGGCGCGTTCCGACGGCCGGTATCCATAACCAGTTTTTCTTCGCCCGGATAACCCCGCCGTTGTTTTGTATCGTGGCGTACGGCTTGTTAGTGCCAACGCTTACCGTTCGCTCGTCTACCACTTTAAAAGTAATAGAATCGCGTAACGCGCCTGTGTCCTGCAACGGCCGTCCGGCGCCGCGGTACGCGGCTGTCGCCGGGGATAAAGCCGCAAAGCCGTCCCCTTTATGAATCTTGCCGCGGATCATCTCCGCCGCCATGCCGCCGATTGTTACCAGTTTACCCGGCGTTTGAAGAGCCTTTGCAAGATTGTCTAACGCTTCTAACGCCATGGCTGTTTCCGTTTGGGCGGAGTTGCCACCGCGGCGGCGGCGCCTTTTTCCGGAGCGCTTTCCGCTTCGGGAAAATCTCCCCACGCGGCGCGGATAATATCCCGCGCTTTTATGCGGTACTCCTTGCCGGCTTCCTCGTGGCCAAGCGCAATGTGCAGTTCATATATGGCGTGTATGAGTACAACCTCGCGTACAATCTTGTCGTCAAGGTTGTACGGCACTTTAAGACGGCGGAGTACCGTCCCTATATAGATGCCCGCCCGGGCTATCGCGCCCCGGACGGTATCGTCCGATCCGTCGGCAAGCTGGGCGTAGAGATTTTGTGACAGCCTGCCCGCTACCTCTTCCGGCGTAATCGGTTCCCCTAACGGAGAAAAGGTAACAGCAGCCTGCGGTTTCTCTACAGGGATTCCCCCGATGCCCAGCTCGTCCATGTTACGCCAACACCTGCGTTACTCTGATCGCGTCCACGTTCGGGACGGGCATCGGTCTTGACTGGCCGATAAACTTGTATCCTTCGGGATCGTCCATCTTCACAGAGTTCACATAGAACGGCAACGAGGCAAAATTCGCATCAAGGGAATCCAATGCGCAATAGAACAGGCTGAAGGCGTCGTCTTTTGCGATGCTCACCACTGTTTTTTTCTCTATGGCGTCTTTGAATGTTTTTTCCTTATAGCTGTAATACTTTGCCGCACAGATAATAAACTTCGCGTTGCCGATCTGAACATAATCGGGAAACGTCTTGATAAGTTGGTCGTTTTTAAGCTCTGCGGCTTTTGCCACAAGGGCGGCGTAAACGTCGTAGCCGCAAAGGTGGACAATATCAGTGCCGTCTGAAGTTTTCTGCAAACTTTCACCGATTTGTCCGACTGACGCGGTTATGTCTCCAACATTTGTCCCGGCCGCGTCCCATTTTTTTGCAATTGGAATTGTTCTGGGATTTCCGAAATCAACCTTGTAGACATCCATCGTGCCGTCGGCGTTGCGGATGTCATACTCGATCTTTCCGGTGATGGACTGAATCGCCATCGCTTCGGTTGTTTTTCTTGCCGAGCGGCGCAGTTGGTCAATGTAATTGTCCATCAACGTCTGTTGCCCGCTGGCGGCGAGGGTGCGGAACCTGTTTACGTCCGCCGCCGATATTGTAATAGACGGAGTGATGTTCGCGGGATCGATCTGCCTGACCGCGTTTTTATCCGGAGTCAGGGCGTAAGAAACGGAGCCCCTTGTTACCAAAGGGATATTCTTTGTCGGCAGACCGAGGTCCGCGTGGGTCAGCCTGTCAAACGGATGGTTTTTGCGTACCGATTCCGGATAAATAAGGTCCATGATGAACGTGCGCAAAGGCGGCAGTCTGTTAAGAGTGTTCACCAGCGCGTTAATCGCTAAAAAGTTCTTGAAAAAATCCATGTTTGTACGTGCCTCCTGTTACACGAAAACGCCGATGCCTTTTAAGGCTTTGATTTGTTCGGCTGTGGCGTCGACAAGTTCGTCGTTGTCAACGCTTTTGAGAATATCCGGCGGGCATGACCCGTGGATAATGACGTTGCCCGACTGCTCATTGGCGCCAACACGCACGTCCAGTACGCCGATGATGTCCGTGTCACCAGGCTCGGCGGCTTTCGCGCTGCCTGTGGCGCTGCCGGCGACCAAAAGAGTTCCTTCCGGCCATTCGATGTGCGTTGCCGGAAGCGTGTAGGACGTGATAAAAGGCGGATGCCTTCCATCGGCGGCGCGGCGGGTGTTGAGTTCCGCTTCCGCGGTTACTCCGTTTACGACGGAGAGTAAAAGTAGTTTTAATAAATTCATTACCGCTCCTTAAATGTTGGCGAAATTGATCCGCTGGGAATCCCCCGCGGGAGCTTCGCCGTCGCTCAGATTCATTACCCCTGTCTCTACCGGTTTGGGGTAGGACGAGATAAGCTCGATGAGGCAGTCAACGGCGGAAACACTGCGTTTCCCTTCCGGCGCCTCGGTGTCGGAAAGCTCGATGGTTTTTCCGTTGTCCAGCGTGTCGCAAAGGCGCAAAGCCTTTTCGCGCACCGGCTGCGGTACCTTCTTGCTTTCCATCGCGGCTTTAAGCCGCTCCCTGTCCGCTTCCTTTTTGCTTTTTTCAGCATCGGAAAGGGCGAGGGAGTTTTTTTCGTTCTCGGCTTTCAGCCGCTCATTCTCTTCGCGCAGTGCTTGCGCTTCTGCGTCGGTCATATTGACCTCCTTGTTTGGATTTGCGGAATCTTCCCCGCTTCCGGCGTTTGCCACACTGCCGGAAGAGGGCTGGGATTCCATTTGACTATTAAATTTTTTTTTGTTTTCAGGCGGGGTGTCGGAGAGGTACAGTTGTTTCTCCGATGGCGAGGGAAGGATACGACCGCCGGCAGCGTCCGCGGCGGCTATGCCAAGATCGGTTTTGATCTCTTTAACAAGGTCTTTAATCGCCGGCGGTTCTTCCCCCAGATACGCGAGGTGGTGCAGATACATCTTTCCGTCGCTGGCACGCTGGCGCGCGCCGATTGAAACATCGGGATAATAACCCGCGTCAACAGCTTCGGCGAGAGCGTCCTCTTCTTCTATTTCACCTGTTAGGGTTTGGGCGGTTTCGTCATAAGTGACGCCTATCACGTTTCCCAATCGCGGGGAGGCGGGGTCGGGCCAGTGACCGTTAAGTGAAATTGGGGCTTTCTTTATTGCTTCAAAAGTTTCCGCGATTTCTTTAAGGTCTTTTTCGTTGACAATCTGCGGATTGTCCTTACTGCCGAATATTCCGACCTTCGCAATTTCTCTCGTGCGAGTTTTCATGTTTCAAATTAAAACATGATAAAACACGGTTTACTCTAATTGGGTCATAGGGGAGTTATTTTTTTTAATAATAAAAGCCCTGGAAAAAATCTTTGTGTAAGGCTCTATACATATTCATAAATTATAGGAATAACCAAAGAAATAGCAATAAAATTGTTTGTTTTTTGTAATATGGCTTATTTCCCTAAAAATCACTTTATAGGTGGTTTTATTTAAACGTTTTTTAAACGGTCTATAGCCCCGTGGTGCGGTTTTATATTTTAAAACGTGAAATCATACGCCTAGCCTTAACTCGGGCTGTTTATTGGGCGTTTTTAACTTTTTGATTTCCTGCTTATTGGAGCTTGTATCCGCAGCTTTTACACGTATACGAATCGTTGGGGTTTTCTTTATTGCACTTTGGACAATTCCATGAAACAGACATATCATGGCTGAGCGATTCTTCTTTTTTCTGAACAATTTTTTTTACATTTAATGAAACGGCCTGCGGTGAAAGTCCAAGAGTAATCAATGCAGGTATCCCAAAAAATAAGCAGAGCCAGAACCAAGCTTTCGGTGAACGACCTTTTTCCGACGCCAGCCAATAGCCCAAAAATGCTTGAGCAAGGGCAAAAGCCAGAACAATGGCAATAAATATTAAATACATTTTTGAATATAAATCAGACATATTTTTCTCCTGAAAACTCTATCTCATTCCCACGCTTCAGGATGTAACCAGCCAAACACCCGCCCAAAAATTTGCAGGCGATCCGACAGGGTCGAATCATCAGCTTTAAAACTCATTGCCAGTTCCGCTTTTTCCAGATCAGCTACCCTGACGGAAAAAACTTTGATCTGCTGGGTGAGAGCGTCGAATTCAAGCCGCTTACAGTATACATCGCCATCAAGGGAAAAAACATAAATACCGTCGTGAGTATCCTGATTTTTATCAGCTGTAAAAAGAACGATATCGCCGTTCTTAATACCCGCGCCCAGCATTGATGAACCGGTTACCGGGACGGCAAAAATCTTGCCGGTTTTTAATCGGGGAACAAGGTCAAAAACATTTACATAGCGGTCGATATTGGTTTCATCGTCCCAAGACTGCCCCGGGCCACAGGAGACTTTTTGCCTGAGAAGCGGGATATGGTGATCGGTGGAAGCTATTTCATTCTTAGAGAGCGTAATAAACATACTCCCTTCGCCCGTCAAGAGCCAATTAGAGTTAACTTTGTATTTAGTTATTAAAGACGAAATAATTTTTTTAGAAGGCTCTTTTTCTCCTCGTTCTATATCACTAATAATACTTGGGTTAGCATCTATGGCTCTTGCGAGTTCCGACTGATTAACCCCCAGTTTTTCCCTTATTTCTCTAAATCTATCACCAATTGACATAATCATATTCCTTAATTCGGCTCTTTTTATAAAAATAATTAAAAAATTATCTAAAAAAGAGTTGACATTATCACGATAAGTGATATAGTTGTATTGTGTGGTGATAAATTATCACCACATTTTGCAACGGTGTAAACAAGTGGTGATAGATTATCACCACTTTAAGTATCGTACAAAACCGGCAAAATGTCGAATTTTCGACGGTACAAAACCTGGTCTTTGACAGCGGGAAGCTTGGGCAACGACGCGGATGCGCGCCGCCCCATGCGTTTGACTCTGAGCGCAGAAATCGTAAACCTTGCGCCCAAAATCAATATTACGACCTTGAGCCGGGGCAAACGTCCCGGACATGGAACCGAGCAGAAGTGGTCTGACCAAACGTTCAAACGCCGAGAGTTTCCTCTCCACGGCGCGAGACATCGGCAACGCGGGTTCGACTCCCGCCGGTTTCACTCCCTTTTGGGATAGCCAATTCAGAGGCGAACCGTAGATAGGACCTGCCTGTGGCACCTATCCGGGCGGAGATCACAGGCGGGGTGGCGAACCAAATCGAGACGCCGGCGCCGAGAAGACCGAATCGTGCTGGCGGCCGGGAAAGACCGGCAAAATTTTAAGGAGGGTTTTATGGAATATACAGAAAACTTAAAATTAGCATTACAGGTTGTAGTTGGTGTATTTATAGGTCATCTTATAAATTACATCATTTTTTGTATTCGGAATAAATAAAATTCCAATCCATGGAAAAAACCTTTTGCAACCTTTCTTCGATCTTCTTTTTATCTCTTTTTAGAAAAGAGACTGTCCTTTGAAGAAGAGATGGACTCGTAAGCTGTTTAAATTTTCTATCAAGTAAACTTGTCCCAGACGAAACTTCAATAGTTTTACTTACCAATACGATCATTTTCGTAAATGAAAGCATAATAATATTAAGTTCATCATTGTTTATTGCTTCAACAGGGGATCGCATATCTTGGGGAAAAATTGCTGAATATATTATTTTTTTGGTGTTATTCAGCATATCAACTACTTTATGTTCAAACCATAAAGTTTGTTTAAAAAAGTCTTTATTCATTTTGTTTAAAATCATTGTTAAAGCTTTAGGACGTTCTTCTGGGAGCTGTTCTGATACAGCGGCTAAATCCGTCATAAGGCCAGGCAGTACCACCAACAATTCATTGTAAGCTTTTATTCTTTCTTGAAAGAAATGCTCAAAAAAAGTCTGCTTTTCTAAAGATTTCCGTTTTAATAAATCAAATAAATTTGCAATTACCAGTGTTAGCAACGATGCAAAAACAGCAGGGAATGCAGCATGCCCAACTAACGATTTAAATATTTCTAACATGTCTTTTAGCCCTCCTTTTGTGGCTGTGTTTTAGTGTGGTAACTCAATCATACCACAGGAGGAGGGCTTTATTTAATAACAAAAAACCGCCCCGTACGGGGCGGCCACCTAAAACGAGGTATGCGTTGACATTGGAACGTTACACGCACACCTCAAAGGAGATTTCATTATGACAGAGAATGAAGAAATTCGCAAGAAGGCGATTGCACGGATGGACATCGTCCAGTTGTACATGATGAGGAACATGGCGGTAACAATGTTTACAAAGCTGTATAACGCCGGCGATATCAGCCGCCAACTGCTGGAAGAATCCGGCCCCATCGAGGCGGAAGACCTAGACCGCTGGGCTGACCTTTGCATGGAGGTCGGAAAATGAAACAACACGGCCCATGTATTTATAGGGATACATCTTCAAAAGGCGGCAGAAAACGGCATAACACCTTAAGGGCTGATATAACAGTGAGAGGCATACGCTATAGAAAGAGGAATAAAAATATGAGGCTGCTAACAATATGGCTTCGGGATATGGCGGGTAAGCAATGAAAGATATGAAAAAAACAGGTATGGAAAGTTTTGTTCGTTGCCCAAAGTGCAAGGAATTAGTAAAGATTAGTTTTTCCCCAATTGGAGATGAGCTACAGGCATTTGCTCCCGAAATGAGAGGCACTTTTGGGATGCTGTTAGACGAAAGTAATCGCTTTTATGCGGATGGAAAATGTAAATGCGGCAGGTACATTTTTGTAAGAATGACCGTAATGGCATTACCAGAGGTTGAAAAATGAAGAACCAAAAGGAGATATTATGAAATATAAAATTATTGAAATACCAATAAACAAAGCGTTAAAAGCAGTTCCACGTAAAAAAGGGGTAAGCAACTCGCATTGTTCTAAGTGCTATTTATTCATGTCTACTCTCTGCGGAGTTTTACCATGCAATAAGAAAGATCGTAAAGACGATAAAAACGTGATATTTGAACTGACCGATATTGGGGGAGCGTTAGACTTAAGCGCGGCAATTATCCGTTCAAATAAAATGCTCATTAATTCTGACGCAAATCTGATTGAATCTTTAAACCGCTACATTGCGACTCTTGAAAATAAAATCAGCTATCAGACGGATTTGATAAAAGAACTGCGGGAAAGGCTGGAAGTATTACTCGCCGCCTATTCCCATAAATAAAAACGCCCACGGCGAAATACCGTGAGCGCTACACATGGAGGCCAACGATGAATTAACGCTGACCTCAATACAAAGATATAACAACAACGCGCGTCTGTCAATGGCGCAAGGGAGGATGTATGAGTTTTTTACGAGAAACTTGTGGGCAAGGTGGTAGGCCGTATCCGCTTGATGATGAACGGCGCAGGAAGGTTATGGTCGCATTGGCAAAACAGGGTATGACAATCAGCGGTTTGGCAAGAGTTCTTAACCTGCCACAATCCCTTATGTCAATGATTATTAACGGACGAAGAATTTCACCCAAAACAGAACAACGCATTGCGGATTTTCTCGGTCAATCTGTAGACGACCTGTTCCCGTATCGCCAGCCTGATGAAATCATAACAATGCGCCAGACCGAAGCGGCACAGAGGGAGAACGCCGCATGATAGATTACGTTAATTCTTCGGCGATAACGTCCGCCTTAAGCATCAGTCATAAAGATATGTTAAAGCGTGCCCGTCGGGAAGGCTGGCCGTGTGTTAAACAAAAAGGTACGCTGTTTTTTAATAAGTACCGCCTGCCGAAAGCCGTAAAGCTGGCTCTTTCTAAAAACGAAACACATGAAGCGGCAAATAAAAACGATGAAGGCGGACTGTCGCAGCTTACGGACAAAGCGAGAGAAGCCGCACAGCATCGCAGCGCGCTGATCTACGAGTACCAGCAGAGCGGATTAAAGCCTTCGGACTTCTGCGACGCATACAACGCCAGGCAGATGGGAGAGTATCTTTATTCTGTTCTAGGCCGGGTATCAGCGCGGACATTATACCGCTGGTTACGTGAACATAAAGAAGCCGGCGCGGTTGGGACACAGGCGTTAGCCGCTCTCGCTCCCCGGTATGGCGTAAAAAAGAGCGGCGCGGGATATACGCTTAGCCCCATTGAGAAAACTTTACTGCGGCGATACTGGTTAAAAAACACCCGCCCGGCGATGGCGCACGCGTGGCAACTTATGCTTGAAGCTTACCCTCATTCTCTTTGTACTTACCAGACTGCGGCGCGCTTCCTTGGGAGCATACCGCCGGCGGAGCGCGATTACTTCCGGCTGGGCAAAAAAAGTTTTGAGGATTTATATCTGCCTTATGTGGAACAAAACATCAACCGCTACAAATCGCTCGATCTTGTCGTATCCGATCACCACGTTCTTGACTGCGTGGTTCTTTACCGTGGCAAACTGATACGGCCGTGGATAACGACGTTTCAGGATTACCGCTCCGGCAAGATAGTCGGCTTCTTCCCGACAGTGAAACCATCGAGCCTCTCGATCATAGCGGCGTACTATATGTGCTGTCTCCGCTACGGCGTGCCGAGGGCGGCGTTATTCGACAACGGCAAAGACTACCGCTCAAAACTGTTGAACGGCTACAAAACAACGGCAAAGCAATTTACTCCGGACGGCATAGCGGAAGACGTTGAAGTTTTCTTTCAGGGAGTTCTGCCGGCGCTTGGAACGGAAGTGCGTTTCACAAAAACTTACTCGGCGAAATCAAAAGGGCGGCAGGAAAGATATTACCGCCTGCTAGGCGAATACCTGTCAAAAGATATTGGCTCTTACGTCGGGTCGGACACGACAACAAAACCCGATGACGCCGTGCTGATGTGGCGCTCAATTGACGGCATGGCGAAACGAGAAGACATACCGACATGGGATTATTTTGTGCGAGCCGCGTCGGCGATGATCGAGTACATAAACGACACATTCGCCAGCCAGGGAAAAGGCATGGACGGAAAAACCCGAAGCCGTGTTTTTGACGAGAACCTGCCTGAAGCGATAAGGCATGTGCCGAAAGAGGAGTTACAGCAGGCGCTTTACCGCAGCGAGGTTCACAAATGCGGCCGTAACGGTATTAAACATCACGGGGTAAGTTACTATCATCCGGCGCTTGTCAGGTACGCGGGGCAGGACGTTGTTATACGAAATAAAATCATCACGGACAACGAGATGCCGGTATACGCGATAGACGGCTCTTTTATCTGCAACGCAATCGGCGATTACTTCGCGGAAGGCGAGAATCTTACACAGGCGATAAAACGGGTTGAAAGCGTACGAAAACACACCCTTCTTTCTCTCGCTGAAAGAGGGACAAACGAAGTGGCGATAGCGGCTGAACAGCGAATCATGATCGACACGGCGCTGCGGGCTTATGACGATTCGCTTCCTTCGTTGGAATCTTTACTCGGAGAGCCGGAAGAATCCGCCGCCCTCCCAATGGCTGCCGGAGCGGAAACCGTTTCGGCGAAGAAAAACAAATATGTCTCTGTGCTGGACGCACGTCCGGAACAAATATTACACATGGAGGTCTCAAAATGAATTTGGGAATCAAAGAACGCCTTGACGAAGCTCTTGAAAAGTACGGGCTGTCACAGGCGCAGGCGGCGCGTGAGATGAATTACTCGCCGGGGGTATTAAGTTCATATCGCAAAGATGACTACAAAGGCGATGTGCAAAAATTGGAAGGCGCTATCGTTCAATGGCTCGCACGCCAGGCAAAGGCGCGTGAACGAAAATGTGTCCCTATAGTAGACACCGACGACCTGCGCAAAATAACCAACGCGATACAAATCGCCCACACGGAAAAGGATATCGCCCTCATAATAGCGGACGCCGGCGCCGGAAAGAGTACGGCCGCGTCATGGTACGCGAAGTACAACGAAAAAGCGACCGTGCTTATTGACGTGATGTCGGGCATGAACCGCAGGATGCTTGTGCATGAGATAGCGAGGCAGCTCTCAATTGAAATAATGAGAGTTCCGTTTAATACGGTAGTGAAAAATGTTACCAATATGCTCTATGAGCGTGATATGGTCGTTATACTCGACGAGGCGGATTATCTAAGGCCTGACGCGCTTGAGTTCACCCGGCGTCTGGTGCATGACCTTGGACAGTCGGGACTCGTGTTAATAGGACTGCCCCGCCTTAAATACCAGATACAAAACCTGCGTAACGACCATCGCCAGTTGGAAAGCCGCATCGGCGTATGTCTTCATCTTTCGGGGCTTTCCCGCGCCGACGCCGCTTTAATAGCGGAATCCGTTTGGCCGAATATCAACAAAAAAATTGTAGACGCCATTTATCACGTTTCAAAAAGTGACGTAAGGCAGTTTACAAAGATCATCGAACGTATGCAGCAGACAATGGCGATAAACAACGTTTCGGAACCTGATGTTGACATCGTTGAAACGGCGGCGGCTCTTATTATGCGCAGAGGAGGGCAGGCGGTATGAGTACAAACAAATTAGCCCAACAAACACAAGTTTCAAAGAGCATTGTGGGAGTAAGGGAGGCCAAAAAACTTACCGCGATATTCGCAGAAATAACTGAATGTGAAAAGGAGGCTAAAAAGTTGATTGCAAAAACCGCGCGGGCTTATTACGACGCCGGAAATATTCTTGCCGCCATTATAAGGCGCTGGAATTACAAAGATAAGCGTCTGTCCGCCAAGACTGTCGCTGAGGTTGCCGGATTCCCGGAGCGGCGCGTTATGCTCGCCCTGAAAATATTTAAGCATTTTGAGAACAATCCCGACGCGCTGAACGGGCTTACTCCCCGTGACGCGCTCAAACTGATTGCCCCGCCGCCCCCGGCGGGGGAAAAGGGCTATAACCGCGTCGACCTTGGCGGCGATCCCGGACAGATGCAGTTTGATTTTGAAGAGCTGTTTGAAGTTCCGGCGGCTGCTAACCACGCGTTACAAAACTACAGAACCGTAGGTGAACTGGTATCAGAAATTATTGTAGTCAGGCGCACAGATGACGGCGGTCTGACAAGCAAGCGCTTCGTGCATTTTGAGGAAGATATCCCTAAAGACCCGTTGCTGCGGGACGAATACAAGACCATGTCGCAAATAACACAGGCGGCGGTTGAGAACTATCTCGCCGCTTTAGAACGGAAGGAGGCGCAAGGATGAAAGTAGTAAAAACAGAGCTGGCAAAAGACGGCTACGAAAAAATTGAAGATAAAATTCAAAAGATCGAGACTTTGGCTCGTGACGGCGTGTTATCTGACAAGTTCGACATCAGAATCACGGTATCGCGTTTCCAGCGGATTATTTCAGAAACAAAAAATCTTCGGCAAGTTCTGCGAGAGGTTTTTGTTTTTGTGCCGGCTGGCGTTAGTCAAAAAGGCGAAGGAGACGCGGCATGAATTACGTTCTAAATCTTGACCCGTATGGGTTTAGCTATGCAAAAAATTCACAGGAGGAATGAAATGAGTACAGTAAAACAAACAAAGAAAAAACCGTGCGAAAACGAACCGGCGTTTATGACCGATGCCCAAGGTCGTCAGGTTCCAGTAGACATGGTAAAAGAAATCGACAAACAAAGGGACGCGACAGTGCGCAGGATCGCCGACAGAGCGGTGGAGATGAAGGGCGTACTGACCGAATTCAAAAACCAGATACGCGATGACATCTATTCGTTTGTGGAACAATCCGCCGGCGAGTACGGCGTAAAGTTTGGCGGCAAAAAAGGCAACATTACGCTTAACACTTATGACGGCCAATACCGTCTGGTAGTCTCAATGAACGACAACATCACGTTTGACGAGCGCTTACAGGTAGCCAAAGAGTTAATCGGCAAGTGTATCGAGAAATGGAGCGACGGCGCAAGGTCGGAGATTCGTGTCCTTGTAAACGACGCTTTCCAAGTTGATAAGACAGGAAAAATATCCACCGGCCGTGTTCTGGGCTTGCGCCGATTAGACATTCAGGACAAAGACTGGAAAAAAGCGATGACAGCTATCACGGAAAGCGTGCAGGTTACCGGGACAAAGCAATACTTGCGGATTTATGAACGTGACGCCAACGGCGAATATCAGATGATTCCGCTTGATGTCGCAGCGTTATGAGAGTGAACCCGGACGGAACTGGATGTCCCGTCCGGGGCATTTTTGGGAGGAGTATAAATTATGAAATGCAGTTACTGCGGAAAAAACGTCAAAGACGATAAATACCTTTTTATGCGTGTAGATGGTGAACCAATCGCTATTTACTGCTCATCCAACTGTAGGTCAAAAGCGGTTGGAAGAATGATCGAACTGCTGGAAGAATCTGGCCGCGAAAAAAACGAAGGAGGCTATCATGCAAAACCAAAAATCACGCATGGCAATAATCCACCTCGCAAAAAAACAGCTCGCTCTTGATGAGGAAGCGTACCGCGCGATTCTTTCCGGGGCGGGTGTCGCAAGCGCGAAAGATATTGAGACTGATTTACAGTTCAATACGGTGATGAGCGCGTTCACGCGGCTTGGTTTTTTGCCGTCAGGACATAAGGTAAACAAACACAGAAGCACCGTCTCCGGCAGACCCGGCATGATCAGCCGCCGGCAGGAATATTATATAAAGGGACTTTGGGCGCTCGCGAGCAGGGTCAAAGACGAGAAAAGCCTGCGGCGCATGATAAAACGTATTGGCAAGGTTGACGATATTTCTTTTTTAACCCGGCAGAACGCTTCGGCGGTAATACTCGCATTACGTGACATCTGCTGGAAAGCGGGATTTAATCCCGATACCAAGGAGGGGGTATGCTGTGGAGTGTCAAAAGAGCGGCTCATTATTTAGGCATGGAACCTCATCAGGTTTATTACCAGCTGATGATGGGAACAATCGGAGCTGTCAAAATAGGCAGCGCGTGGCGGATGGCGCCGGAAGCGGTAAGAGATTATGACAAACGATTTCCTAAAAGAAAAAATAGAAAAACTTCCAGCGATTCTATCTATACGGGAAGCAGCGAGCTTTTTTTCTGCGCACCACAGGACTGTTCTTCGTCTGATACGCAAGGGACAGTTACCGGCGTGGAAAGACGACGAGGGCAACTGGTGTGTAGCGCGGAGCGATCTGATAAAATTCTGCTCCAAAAACACAAATCTATACTTCAATTAGAATTATTTTCCGCCTAACAGTTTCCCTATGACACAATTAGAAAAAACTCATTTTTTCTCTATTACGCTTTAAATATGATAAACATTCGCGTAATGCGAAAAAAGCAGTCTTATGATTTCAAAGCTGATCCCAGAAAGCCGGATTCCTTCGAGAACAACTGGAAAAACAATTCTCTTGACCGCATTATCATCCGTGACGATCACGCTAATTTGGCGTGTTTCCGCTGCCAGACGGTGGCAAATTACTGCTTCGGCGCAATGGCGACCGCCTCAACATTTCCGTGGGGGGATACAACAGCTCCCGGAAGTTTCACGTTAAAAGCATTTGTCCCGCCGCGTAGTTTTCACGGCGAGATTCACGGAATCTGTCAGACGCGGGATATCGACGGCGAGTGGATTGACCGCGAGTCCATGCAGATAACTAAGGGCGGTTTTCAAAACGGGCGCTGGCTTTTACACGACAGGTTTTCTTCCAGCCTTAACGCTGACACCAACTACGCATGGTCGGCCGGCTGCTTCATTTTAAGCTCTGCCGATCTCATTTCGTTCAACGATTTATTAAAGCAATTAAATGTTAAACCCGGCGAATTAATTCCGGGCTTGCTTGAAGAGGATTAATCCGGACATATCCGGGTAAATATTTTGGGAGGTTTTTATGGACAATGTCATGAATCTGTTGCCTTTTTTTATTGTCATAGCCATTGCGCTAGTGGTGATTTTTACTGAACTGATCAAACGGTTTGACAAGAAAGAAAGGCTTAAAGGCTACCGGGTATATCTGCCGTTGGTACTGTCTTTTGCTGCCGCCTATTTACTTAAAAGAGGCAATTTCTTTGTTACCGAGCAAATGTGGTTCTGGTGGGCGGTGATATTCGGTTTTTCCATAATGGGCTACGAGGCGATTTTAAGAAAGATACAAAACGCTCTCGGCGCTGATGGAAAGAATGTCTAATGAAAAAGCTGGCGGTCTTTTTTGCCGGTATCGGCGCCGCTCTGGCCATTCTTGCCGGATGGCTTCTGGGGAGTCGGTTCGGCAAAAAGGCTGTCGTTACGGATCATGAAAAATATGAGGAGACCAAAAATGAAATTCAAAACACTCCTGCTGGTGATCTTGTTGCTGCCGCTCCTGATGCGGATCAGTTACGCGCAAACGCAGACAATATCGCCGGACATGCAAAACAACGGTTTCGGGATCGAGTTGGAACAATTCTATCCGGGCTCGCTGGTTCTGGAACTGCTGGAAGCGGCGGAGACGGAAATTGACGAGGTCGTTTATGAAGCCTTCAATGAAGGGTACAAAGCGGCAACGCTGCGTTACGCTCCTGAACTTGCGGCGTTAAAAATAAGAGAGTCTGCTTTGTTGACGGAACTTGAAAGAGAACGTAAATTGAATCGCTTTTTTATGCCCGCGGTGGGATTGTCTTTTGCCGGCGGTCTTCTCTTACATTCTTTTATATCGAGGTAGCATGGACTGGGCAGCGTTATTCAAAATAGTTCAGTCATGGGGGCCTTCCGCAATTTCAAGCGTGCTTGTTGTTGTGGTGTTGTTCCTTATTAAGCAGGTGCACAAAAACAGCGCGGACAATGAGCAAAGAGCGAAAGATTCCAACATCTTAATCGATTCCAAATTAAAAGAACTGCGTAATGACACATTTAAGATGTTAGACGACCACGGACGCCGGCTCTCATATATTGAGTTGGAATATGTAAGGCGGGAATCATTTTACCGCGAGCTCGGCGGCTGGAAAGACGACATCAACCGGGTTTCCGGTCAAATATCAGATTTCAACAAAAGCGTTATTGAGTTATGGAGGGACAAGAGAGGCCAATGAAGCAAACAATTTTAAGAGGCAAAATCCTCGATCTGCTAAAAAAAGTTTACCCTGACGGCGTTGACGAAATAACCGTCATAAGTATTTTGTACCAATACCACCGGACCGAGGACATCCACTCGTCGCTCGCGTATGTTGTAGACAAGGAATATGTCGAAAAAAAGCAACAGCCTCATCCTTTCATGCAGCAGGAATATGTTAAGTGGTACAAGTTAAAACCAAAAGGCGTTGACCTCTTGGAAGGAAACATCGACGCCGATCCCGGAATCCTCATTCAGAGGGGATAATTATGGGACAAAAAAGCAAAGCGGATCAGTACGGTCTGAAAGAAATAATCGCCGAAAAATGGGACGGCGGGAAAAAAACAATTGTTTATGTTACCGAAGAAGTTAATGAGTATCTCAAACAGAACGGTTACAAAATCACAGTAAGCCGTGAAGCTGTCAGGCACGCCATCCGCAATTACGAAGACGAAATCGCCGATGTCCGCAAAGGCGTTGAAATATCAAAAGCGATGGCCGAGGTGTTTAAGGATCACCCCGGTACTGAACAGTCCGAAGCGATGCTGATGTATCTCGCCCAGCTTGTCACAAAAGAACTGCGTAACATTGACAGTATTAATTTTGAAGACCCCGCCGAGATGATACAAGCGACAGCGAAACTTACGCTCGCGCAGGCCAAACTCTCGCAATACCGCACCCAGGCGGTAAAGGCTTTGGACAAAGCCAAAGAAAAAATAAAAGAAGAACTCCAAAAAGCTATTCAGAATGATCCTGAGTTATTGGAACGGCTTTGCAAAATTGTCGATGACGCGAAGGTAAAATAATGAGCGAGCTTCTTTCGGAATTGGTAGGCAATGAACGCTACGCTGTAGAAAAATCCAAAGAGAAGAAAAACCGTGTTGAACGCGCAAAAAAGGATTTCGGGTTTTTCTGCCAATACTACCTTTCCGATTATTTTTTTACTGATTCCGCCGCATATCAAAAGATTTTATACGATGTAGCGGATACTCGCTCGCTTTCAGAAGATACCGCCAACAGCCTTAAACCGTTCATTAACGAGCGTTATCACAGCCTTTTAAAGCCCACAGAAAAACTTGCCGGTGCGATGTTTATTGAGCCCCGTGAACACGGCAAGACGGTCCGCTGGTCATTCGCCTATGTGCTATGGAGTATCATCTCCGGGAAAAACCGTTACGCCCTGCTTGTCGGCGCGTCCGCCCCCGCCGCCCGCGAAAACCTCATCAATATAAAAATTGAGCTTGAGGAAAACGAACTCATCCTTGAGGATTTCGGAGACATCAAAGGCGACATCTGGCGTGACGACCGCATTGAACTCAAGATCGCCCCAAAGAAAGAAGCCTGCATACAGGCGAAAGGTTCCGGGGCTTCCATGCGCGGTACCCGTTTTCGGCAGTACCGTCCCGATCTCATTATCCTTGATGACGTGCTTAAAGATGACGCGGTTGATTCCCCATCCCAGCGTGATAAAATTTCCCGCTGGCTCAAGCGGGTTGTATTCAACCTCGGCAAGAGCGCTTTTATAATCTGGGTCAATACCATTTTTCATTCTGACGATCCGATATCGCGGCTCATTGAGGAAGTCGAGGCCGGAACGCTCAAACGCTGGATTGCGGTACGCCTTTCGTGTTTGCGCCCTGACGGCTCCCCTCTCTGGCCGGAATACTGGTCAGCCGAGGCTCTGGAAGAAAAGCGAGAACAGCTTGGCTTTGACAGTTTTTCTACGGAGTGGGGCAACGAGCCATTATCTGACGAGCAGAGGATTATTCAGAAGTCATGGATAAAAGCCCACGAGTACCACGAGCTTCCCCCGGCAAACGAACTGCGCTTTTTCTGCGGCGTTGCCCCGGCGGCCGGCAAACACGACCGCACGGCGGAAATCCCAATCGCCGCCCACAGGACGACCGGAATTATTTACGTGCTGGTTCCCTGGGCGAAAGTGT
>JAIRUC010000201.1 GCA_031254615.1 Treponema sp.
TCAGGCGGGAAAGGTACTGAGCGTCGTCACAGGCGGCGTCTCCCCCGCCAACCACAAAAATTTTTTTATTTTTAAAAAACGCGCCGTCGCAGGTGGCGCAATAAGAAACGCCGCGCCCCGCAAATTCATTTTCACCGGGGATGCCCAACTTGCGGCGGCTTGCCCCGGTTGCCACAATGAGCGCAAGGGCGGTTTTTTGTGCGCCGTTTGCCAAAACCGCGGTAAACAGCTCTCCCTCTTTTTTTAATTCACTGACCGATTCAGTAAGAAAAGCCGCGCCAAAAGCTGCCGCCTGGCTGTACAGATCCTGGGCAAATTCAAAGCCCGATCGCGGTCCGGCGTACACATTACCCTGAGCGTCTTTCCGCTCGATATTGCCGGGGTAATTTTCAAGTGAGTCAATTAACAGGGCCTGTCCGCCCGGGGCAAGCTGTTCAATCACCAAAACGTTGAGGTTAGCCCGCGCCCCGTACTGCGCCGCGGTAAGCCCCGCCGGCCCCGCCCCGATTATCAATAAGTCCGCGTCATGTTCCATTATACGTTATTATTACCGAAACGTATGCGTAAAGTAAATCAGTATTGATGAAAGAAAAATCACAAAGGCTATTGACAAAAATCGATTTTTGGGGCAATGTACGCTGAATTAGAGGAGGGCATCATTATGGCTGTTGAAAAAAAGAAAACGACCGAAAAGGCGGTCTCCAGTAAAAAAACCACCAAAACAAGCGCGAAAGGAACAAGTTCCCGGCGTTCAGCGCCCAAAGTGGATTGGCCGGCTTTTGTAGAAAAGATGGAGCAGTCCCTTCAGGGGCAAAAAGCAGAATTAGTTGGAAACCTCATCGCCAATAACAAAGATTTTAAGGAAATTGTCGATGGAATGGACCCCAAAGACGTTGCAGACATCGCATCTGATGACATTGACAGGAAAATGATTGAAGCGCTTGGTTCGCAAGAGCTTAAGCTTCTTAAACTCATAGACTCCGCCCTTACCCGCATAAGTCAGGGAAAATATGGGTATTGTATCAAATGTGAAAAGCGCATCCCGCCGGATCGGCTGGAAGCAATACCTTACGCTCTGATGTGCGTTGATTGTAAATCCGAAGAAGAACGGCGCAACAGATGAGCCATTTCCGAAACTAACCCCAAACCTTCGGTTTGCAACCGAAGGTTCGCAGTTTTCGGAAATGGCTTTGCGCCGCCCTGGTCCCGTCTACTCTACTACGGCAATAATGTCGGCCATCTTGAGGATGAGGTGGTCTTCCCCATTGATTTTAACTTGAGTTCCGGCATACTTGTCGTACATTACTTTCTGGCCGGCCTTTACCGTGATTTTTTCCGTTTCGGTACCCGGACCCACTTCTACCACTACACCTTGCTGGGTCTTTTCCTGGGCGGTATCGGGAATAATAATCCCTCCTGCGGTTTTTGCCTCATTTTTTTCCAGCTTCACGATAACCCGATCTGCCAAGGGCTTTACCTTCATATTTGTCCTCCATAACGTATATTTTTGCCTTTACTATACAAAAAACAGGCTTAAAGGTCAAGTGAGCGGCGCTTCAACCCCATGGATGATTACCCCGCTTCCCTCTGCTCCCTGCTGCTTTTTCTTCTCTTTGCCTACGGATCTGGCTGTTGATAGTCAACAACAGTAGTCGTGATTCTTCCGTTCCATTCCAGAGAGAAGTCTACATGACTGCCTTCACCATAACTAGCATCTGAAATACGAAGCCAGCGGTGCTTGCCCGGATACAGGGTGTAATCGTCTTTAAGAGCCGCCCAGCCTCCCCGCTGATACGCCCACCGGTATGGACCGTACTGCCATGCGTCATCCTTATCTTGAGCATCCCCAAGTGCACTGTACGCTGTACTGGGATTTAAACCGCGAACAAGAACAACATCATGCCATGTCCTGACATTGATTTCCCATGTTACCCATCTCCAGATAGAATTTGTATTAAAATTAGAAGTGTTTGCCACATAGTTTACTGACGATTCCCTTCTTAATAATCTGGCACCAGCCCTTTTTCCTGCAAGATCGTTATAATCATCACGCCATGTAAGCGGAAAACCGGGTATAGAAGAGCTTCCTATAGCGTCTCCCCCGCGTATCCATAGTTGATCCCCTGCGTTCAACTTTTGTCCTTCTGACTTAGAAGCACCAGGCTGTATTTGCGTATTATGCCCCTGAACACCGAATAATTGATACGTTAAAACTGTTCGGAAAGCGACTTCTTCAAAAAGGCCGCTGTTAGTAGCCCCGCCTGTTCCGTTACGGCTTCTTACGGAAACGCGCCAGATATAACCGTCGGTTTCGTTACCCGGGCCGACAGCTATTTGCGTTGTTGTATCAACATAACCAGTTCTAAGAGCTCCTGCAAGAGTTCCTCCAAGAGTTCCGGCTCCTCCGTTTGTATTAAGAGTTTGTGTGGGTAAATCTAGATAGTCAAATTTATCGGCAGGATCATTGTTAGCAGGATTATTATTAAGCGGTGCGCCATTTCTCCAATTTGCATTTACACCACCACCCGTGCGACCAGAATTTGTTGTAGGTCCATTAGCCGTGTGTGTCGCTCCAGCAGCAGCAAAACGCACGATAGAGTTAGGAGTACGGCAGTCCATGCGCGCCGTTGTCTCATAAAGCCGGCTGAAATCTGCCAAAAGGTGAGGCATTGTCCAATCTCCCGCCGCACCTCTTATACGATCCTCATTTACCTTTTTATCTATCCTGACAAAGGGCCTGTTGATACCGGTGGTTGCAAAATCAGTATAAGTTATGCTTGCTGCCGGCCAACTGTAACTGAGAGCGTCCTGTACAAAGTCCGCGTCAAAATTAACATCATACCCTGCGCCAAGTACCTGAAGGGCGTTTGAACCTTTAAGTTCTATTGTCAGTGTATTTCCGCTTACCGTTATATCCTGTGAAGTTACCGGAAGACTTATAGTTTCCGCCTCAAGGAAAGCACGAGCCAACACTTGTTTTATGGTACCTCCCGTAACGGGAATAGTAACATCCGTTGATTCATCATAATTCAGCACATATTTTGTAGATGTATCAGGAGCGTCGTTCACAAATCCGTTAGTTCCCTTTGAATAAAAAGTGGTAAAATTCGTTAATGTTTTGTACCTGTTGCTTTGGTCCTCGGTAAGAACCGCAGGAAGCCGGTAACCGGCGCTTTGCTGTGTTATGGTAACATTACCGCCTTTCTTGGTAATATTTCGGTTAAACGTAAACGTGATAGTTCCTGCCCATTCATCGTTGGCTGTTGATGTCATCGCATAGGAAGGCGCGGAGACAGTAAGCGGCCCTGTCTGTACATATAATTCTTTTCGCTCTCTCAGCAGGCTGCCTGCCGTAGCGGGAAGCTTAATAGAACTATTTACCGTAACACCATCTGTATCTTTAGCAGTTATACTTAAACCGGTTACATCAAGTTTAAATCCTGTCGGCGTATTATCGTTATCCTCTATGCTATAAGTAAAAGATAATTGGTCAGAATTTATAGTGGGGGGAGTTTCTGCAGTTACCGCACCAGTTCCCCTTACAGCATTAAGTGTAATAGACGGCGTCCCGGTAAAGTCCAGTTTTTTTCTGAAATATACCGTTATATTTATTTGATCCGCTCGTATCGGTAACGCAGCGGCGTTATAGGTATATGTTCCGTTCGGAGTTGAAGAATCGATACGTGTAACAAGGTCGCCGGGGTCCCAGTTTAATGAAACAGGTTCTGTAATCGGCGAGTTATTTCCCGCCTTGTCTACTTGCCGCGTTCTTATAGTGTACTTCCCGTATATGGTTTGCTGAAACGGAACGTTTGATCCAACGATCTTTTTCCAGCTTGTTCCGTCATCCAATGAATATTCCAAACCTCCCAGTTGATACGATCCAAGTGTTGTATCGCCCTCTATAGCAAACCATAATCCATTATTGTAAATATTTTTAAGATCAACAGCGCTATTGCCGGATTCGCCTCTAACAGGACTGCCGTTAATATCATTTATAACAACAGCGCTCGCGTTATTTGCTGATAAAATTTTCAGCGTTGGAACGGGCGGCGCTATAGTATTGATAAAAATTCCCGCACCATTGTTGGCAGTGCCTCCGTTAAGGGTTCTGTTAGCTTCAGAAAGGGTCATTGCCGCCATATCATT
>JAIRUC010000203.1 GCA_031254615.1 Treponema sp.
TGGTGACCTTTCCGGTAAGTTCTGGGAGGTCCGGATCAGTAACTATGGGTGTTGAACCACTGGTCTTACTGCCGGAATACCCGGCACGGGTTACCGTTACGGTGATGGTTGAACCTACATCGGCGGGTACCAGTTGATAGGTACTGCTGTTAGTACCGATGTCAATGGTTCCCCGTTTCCACTGGTAGGTAATGGTTCCACTGCCGTCAAGTGCGGAAGTGTCCGCTGTCAGCGTTTCTCCTACTTTGGCAATTCCACTGATACTGACATCTCCTGTTAAGGTGGGGGTAGTTTGTCCCGCTTTGTACACGGTAACGTTTTTTGTATCCGCTTCAATGCCGGTTTTGCTAATGCTTACCGTCGCATTTCCCGCCTCGCTTACCGTTATGGAAAGTGTCCGGGTTGTCCCCGTTCCGGTTAATCCCGCCGCGCCTTTTGCAGCCGCTCCGCCCACGGTGATGTCGTCGGCGGTCAGGTTCAGGCTGTCAACAGACGCACTGAAGGTTAGCACGATTCCGGTACTGTCGCTTACGTTGTCTTCGCCGCCGGTTTGCACGGCGGTATAGGTGATGTCGCTGCCTGAACCGCCGGTAACCGTAACGTTGAAGGTGGTTTCTTCACCTTCATAGATTACAGTTATGGTCTTTAGGCCAACAGTCAGTGTGCCGCTTAATTCATATTCGTTATCCGAAAGCGTGATTTCGGTGCTGTCGCTGTACTGCGCCTTTACAGTTAAATTACTTTTAAGTAAATTAATGTCCGAACCGGCTTCTACCGAACCGCCGGTATAGTTTGCTGTAATACCGGTTAAGGTGGGGGTAGTTTGTCCCGTTTTGTACACGGTAACGTTTTTTGTATCCGCTTCAATGCCGGTTTTGGTAATTCTTACGGTCGCATTTCCTGCTGCGCTTACCGTTATGGAAAGCGTCTGGGTTGTTCCTGATCCGGTTAATCCCGCCGCGCCTTTTGCAGCCGCTCCGCCCACGGTGATGTCGTCGGCAGTCAGGTTCAGGCTGTCAACAGACGCGCTGAAGGTAAACACAATTCCGGTACTGTCGCTTACGTTGTCTTCGCCGCCGGTTTGCACGGCGGTATAGGTGATGTTGCCGCTTGGGGCGGCAATAACGGTTGCCGTCGGCTCACTGGTCTTGCTGCCGGTATAGCCGGCGCGTGTTACGGTTACGGTGATGGTTGAGCCTATATCGACAGTTTGCACTTGATAAGTTTCACTGTTTGTGCCGACAATGGTAGTTCCGCGCTTCCATTGGTAGGAAATCGTCCCTTTGCCGTTAAGAGCAGAAGTAATTGCTTCCAGGGTTTCCCCAACTTGGGCGGTTCCTTCTATGCTGACTGTTCCGGTAAGTTTGGGGTCGCTGTCTCCGCCGCCGCTATCGCACCCTGTCATTGAAAATCCGATTATCACAATAAGGGCGATAAATCCGAAAAGTTTGATTGTATTTTTCATAAAAACCTCTCAAATTGCTTTTATCCAAATCACCACAACGTGGTGAAGAAATACTTATTTACACTCTGTGCAAACACCGCCGTGTTTCGTTTCTTCGCAGTCAAAACATTCATCGCACACCCACCTTCCGCATAAAGGACAGCGGTTGAATTTCAAACGGGCATCCATGTTGGCTTGTTCAAAAACTTCCTTATGCTCCTGCTGCCACAACAACCGGCGCGCTTCTTCATGGTCAATGGCGGTAAGGCCGCCTGCCGTAAAAGCCACAATTTGGCTTACCCATTCTTTTCCGCAGCAGTCGCAAAAAAAGCTGAAAGAAAACCTGTCCCTGTCGGAATGATCTGTCGATTTCTGTGTCAGCGGTTGGCTCATTTTTACAATTTATACTGCATATGTTTTGGACAGAAATCCCAAAATCTTGTGATTTTTTGGGTAGACATGGTGTTTTTTTTGGATCATCACCATTTCCCTTACGTTCGATTGATTTTTATGCGTTTTTTCCAACATATGGTAAAAGTATCAGAAGGAATGGAGATGTCTACTGTAAAATTTACAGTTTGGGGCTTTTTTGGGTTTTTGGGACTGTAATTTTTACAGTTTTATTTTTTAATATATTTTGCCGGTAATTCTACACGGCACAGGCTAATTGCTTATGTCAGCGCTTACAATGCCAAGATCGTTAATACTGCCTCCACCATAATAGGCAATGATTATGTTCAATGAAGGCTGAGCGGTAAAAGTGCTGTAATCGGCAAGAGCCGCCGCCAGATTGATCGTAAGCGTCTTTGTTCCGTCATTCCATGCCGCCTTACTCGCATCCAGAACATTTCCTGCATTTCCAAGAATTTCCGCTTGTTCCCACCAGATAGCATTGGCTGGTCCCTGCCATACCAACTGCATAACAGCGGTTGGGGCTGCATTAAGCGCCAGCACGAGTTGTGCGCCTGATTGTTTCACTGTAGTTAAATTCGTTCCTGTCAATTCCCATACAGCCTGTGTGTAGTTGGTAGATACGCTGTCTGCTGCAATTCCAAAATGGTAGTTGCCCAAATTCCCGGTAATGGGGTTCGGGACAGGAACAGGATTGTCATCAATGAAGGTCGAATTTGCTCCATCCATCAAACCAGCAAGTACCTCCGGGAAATAAAATGTATCGTTGCTTCTGTTGAGTAACTTGAACCATCCTCCATCATCCCAATAAAAACACGCGATGCCTTTGCTTTTGGCATAACCGACATAGTATTCCGCCCATGCGCCTCTGGCCGCTGCATTATCTTTGTTACCCGCGCCGAATTCGCCCATTATAACGGGAATACCCTTGCTTACAAATTTGTCATAAGCAGGTTGGATAACGTCTTGAATTGCCTTTGTGTCCGAAGAATTGGTTTTGCTCCATGTATTTACCGGACTCTCTTCGTTTAAAGCGAAATTATAAGGCGTATATGCGTGGATAGAAACAATAAGTTTACCGGATACAGTGTCGGTCGGGAGGGTCAACGCGTTAACCGCAGTATCAGAAGCGGAGGCCGCGTAAGTAGTTATCATCAGTATCCGTTTGTCGTTATTTCCGCCGCTTGCTCTTACCGTTTCAACGAAAGTCCTATAGTAAGAATTAAGATTATTGTGTTCTTCGGGAGTGCCGCCTGACCATTCATTAGGGGTGTTTTTGGTTCTTGGCTCATTTAATCCTTCAAAGATCAACTTTTCGTTGTGGTTTTTGAAGTTGTCGGCAATCTGCTCCCATATTTTTTTGAATGCCGCGAGTGATGCCTCTATTTTATCATTTGTAAACTTGAATGTATGTTCGTCATGGTGAGTATTCAAAAGGATATACATATCGTTATCAACCGCATAATTAACAACTTCTGTAACTCTTTTCATCCAGTCCCCGCGAATGTTGTAGTTTGAATCAACAGCCTTATCCCAGGAAACAGGGATTCTGATAGCGTTAAAGCCTGCGTTTTTTATTGCAGTGATGTTTGCTTTTGTTGTAACCGGATTGCCCCAGCACGTTTCCATAAAGGTTACTGTTGAATTTTTATCAATCCACCCCTCACCATTATCAGTAGCATCAAGAGTGTTGCCCAAATTCCAGCCTATTTTTATATTGGCGACAAGTTGGGCGGCCGTTATATCATTGAACGACTCAGGGTTTTTGTGTGTGTCGTCATTGCCGTTATCGCATCCAACAAAACTAAAAACCAACATGACTGTTATCATGAGGGTCAATATTCCTGCTATCCGGAGGATAGCTTTAAATTTTTTCTTCAACATGGTAAAGCTCCTTACCTAAAGCATACCACTTTTTTCTGATTTTTTCTAAATTACCGTAACATAGTGATCAAAATACTCATTTACAATCTTTACAAACTCCGCCGTGTTTTTCCTCAAAGACGAAACAGTCATCGCATACCCGCTTGCCGCAAGCAGGACAGTGGTTAAATTTCAAGTGCTCCTCTAAATTTGCCTCACCTGTCGCAGAAAAAGGTGAAAGAAAAATGCCCGGTGAAGGACCAACTATAGCTTTGGTTACATTTTCTATTTGAGGCATCAGGATATCTCGGTAACATTTTTAAATGAGGCATCTCGGGGAAAAGAGCCTCTGCGAGAGGTTTCTCTTTCTCCTACTTTTTAATGTACTTAGCCAGTAATTCTACACGGCTTTGTACGCCGAGTTTGTTGTAAAGTTTTTTTATATGAAAAATAACGCCCGTATAGCTTAAGTCCATGTTTCGGGCGATTTCTTTTGTGGACAGTTCTGTTAAAAGTTGATCAAAGATTTCTCTTTCACGAGCGGAAAGTTCAACTTCCGGTTCAATGGCGGCGATTTCCCCTGTGGGGATCGGTTGTCGTTTCAGTCTGAAAATCAGGAAAAACACAAGACCGCCGGCCGCCAGTACGGACGCTATGGCGATTAACAACCAATAGCGGTTATGCGGTTTTGGCATTTTCCAATTTTCACCATGTCCAAAAACGCCGGCTCCTGTAGGCGAACCAATATAGCTTAAGAAGTCATTTTCACGGACTGTATCATCCCGAAAAACAAAGAGAGGATGATTGTCAGACAGCGCGACACAAACCGCATGGCCAAAAACCT
>JAIRUC010000243.1 GCA_031254615.1 Treponema sp.
AGTTTTGTGTCGTTTATGTTAGGGATAAAGCAATGTCATTGTTAGTATGACACAAAACTCCAGCTAAAGCATTGGTAACACCGCCATCCGTGGCGGCTCCACTGCCCTCCCAGTGGGGCATAAAGTTTTTGCCGTCCGGTGTATCGCCTCCACACCGGGCGGCTTTTATCTCTACTCCATCGCTGATTCTGGTTGCATGAAATAATCAGGATATTTTCTATATAAGGCCGCTTCTATGGTTTGTTCCGGAAAATGAAAATCAATGTTCAATTGCTGTTATACTTTTAGCAGTTTTTACTTGTATAGTAAAAAATGAAAAACAAATAAATTTATTAAATCAAATTAAAAGAATATTAAAACCAAATGGAATATTGTATATAAATGATTTTTTGTTAAATAATGACGAAAGAAATATAAAAAGGTATAAGGAATATGAATCAAAATATAATAATTATGGTGTATTTGAATTGCCTTAAGGAGTGACAGACAATCAGATGTTACACTCGGCCTTAAATTGCTTGTTAAAAAACGCTTTATATCCAGCCTGAATAAACCAAGATGATACAAGCGAGGCAATATGGAAATCATGGCAGCTATCTTCAAAAAGCGGCCTGAAATTTTCATACCATCCAACGAATTTATCTAATTCCTCAATGGCGAAAAATTTTATATCCACGTTAAGTTTAAATAAATTCTTTGGAACCTTCTGGTTTATTTCATAAAGAATATGATGAAGTATGTTTTTATTATAAACCCTGCTATGTGGATAACAAAAATAATCACATATATAATGGGTCAATTCGCCAAGCTGAAACGAAAAAAAGAGCGGTTTTTTTGTAAGCCGGCTCATCTTTTTACGGAAATACTCTCTTGAAGCAGAATATTCATGACGACGCCATACATAAGATTGGATCAAATCCGGAAAAAGATTGCCTAAGAGGAAGGATTTTTCATTAAGTTTAAACCCAAGCCCTTTTATCTCACCGCTTATTTTTTTTGCGATCCTGTAATGTATTTCTAATTTCATATAACTCCTGTATAGATCATATTGAATATATCGAGAATAATATTAGGAAAATATAAAACATCAGTTAAAAGATGATTTAATAATTGTTTTACTGGCCTGAAAAAAAAAGAAACTGAAGCTGCGGAGTTTGTAAAAATTGACGGGTAACGGGACGTGTACTGTCTTTTTAACCAATTATTAACATAACTTTATCTATATCTTAACATTTAACAACATACAGTTATTTCAATAATTATTTGAGGGAGTAAAGCATGAAATTGTTTTGTCGTGTTTTGGTAATCTTGGCAGCCGTGTTCCTATCCATGACAGGCTGTGCGAAAGAAAAAAAAGTGACAAACGGAGCCGGAGACCGTACTTCGGGAGCAATAACTGTCTATACGGCGTTGGAAGACGAACTTGTTACGGAATATCTGGGTATATTTAACAGAAGATATCCGAACATAAAAGTAAACATTGTGCGCGAATCAACAGGTATTATAACAGCGCGGCTTTTGGCGGAGAAAGATAACCCAAGGGCGGATTTGGTGTGGGGGACTGCGGCTTCTTCCATGATAGTGCTTGATAACCTTGGCCTGCTTGAACCTTATGCACCCGAGGGAATTGGAAGGATACTGGCAGAATTCAAATCGGATAAATCCGTTCCTACATGGGTCGGTATTGATGCATGGGAAACTGCTTTTGTGGTCAATACTGTGGAACTTGCCAAGCTTGGACTCAATGTTGCTGAAATTAAATCTTACAATGACCTACTTCGCCCGCAACTTAGGCAGCATATTGTTATGTCAAATCCTAATTCGTCCGGTACGGGTTTTCTTACTGTCGCGGGTGTATTGCAGCTTAATGGTAAAAATTCAGAGGGCGGATGGAATTACCTCACAAGGCTCCACGAAAATATAAGTCAATATGTTCATTCCGGATCAAGACCCGCAAAAATGGCTGCGGCCGGCGAATGTGTTATAGGGATAAGTTTTGGTTATGCAGGGATAAGCGAGAAAAAAAAGGGCGCGCCTGTTGAAATTGTGTTCCCGGTTGAAGGTTCGGGCTGGGACATGGAAGCAAACGCCCTGATAAAAAAAGACGTGATTATTCCGGTGTCATATACTTTTCTGGATTGGGCAATTTCCGATGAGGCAATGGAATTGTACAAGAAGAACTATCCTATTATTGCCACTGGCGGAGATGGTAACTATGACGGTTACGAAATCGATCCTGTTAAACAACTTATTAATAACGATTTTGCATGGGTATCGGGTAATCGGGATACCATTCTTAACAGGTGGATCACACTGTTTGACGGTAAGTCCGCTGCCAGATAAAAAAGGACGAGACATGAGTTTTCTGGAGATTAAAGATATTACCAAACGTTTTGGGACGCAAACTGTACTTAACGGCATTAATGCGGTTATTGAAAGCGGCGAGCTTGTTTGCATACTCGGTCCTTCCGGCTGCGGAAAAACAACCTTGCTGCGTATCATTGCTGGTCTTGAAAGCGCAGAATCCGGCAAAATTTTTATTGACGGCAAGGACTGTACCTTTCTTCCTCCGTCAAAGCGGAATTTTGGAATTGTATTTCAATCCTATGCCCTTTTCCCGCACATGACCGTAATGGAAAATGTCATGTTCGGGCTGAAGCAAAAAAAAGGAATGACTGTGGTTGAAAAGGAAAATAAAGCCCTTGATATGCTCAGACTTGTTGATATCAGCGATCACAAGGATAAATACCCCCGGCAGTTATCGGGCGGGCAGCAGCAGAGAACGGCTCTTGCCCGCGCCGTAGCCCTTTCTCCGTCATATCTTTTGCTTGACGAACCGCTGTCTGCTCTGGATGCCAAGGTGCGTTCCAGGCTGCGCACGGAAATAAAATCCATTCAGCGCAAGCTGGGCATTACGACGATTATGGTTACCCACGATCAGGAAGAAGCCCTGACTATGGCCGACAAAATCATCGTAATGAATAATGCCGTTGTAGAACAGATTGGACGGCCCCATGCGGTGTATAACAGGCCGGCAACCAGTTTTGTCGCAAACTTTATCGGTACAATGAATTTTTACGTCAGAGGAAAAGAAAAACGCGGCATACGTCCAGAGAAAATAAAGATCGTTGACTGTTCACAGCCTTATGACATTACGGCGCTGGTGCAGGACATAGAATTCAAGGGGGCATTTACCCGTGTTCACAGTCTGGTTCCTGAGGAAAACACCGGAATCAGCATTGACTTGCCTTCTGATTATGCAGACAGCATGAAACTCCGGCGGGAAACCACAATTTTTCTGCAAATACCGGATGAGCATACCATCAGATATTCGATGTGCAGTGTCTAACGATCATTGATGTAATTAAACGCCGTTTTGTCCGTTTTAACACGGCGCAATTGGGTCTGTTGCTGTTTGTCCTTGGCGTATTTACGGTGGTTTTTGTTTTCCCTTTGGGGACACTTTTTTCAAAAGCTTTTACCGGAGATTCAGGAAAATTTATCGGGCTTGACAACTATAGACGTTATTTCAGTACGCCATCGCTCAGCGTTTCGGTATGGAACACTGTTTTCATATCGCTTGTAGCAACGGCTATCAGCTCCGTATTTGGTTTTTTGTACGCCTACGCCATAACGCGGACTGCTATTCCAGGAAAGGCTTTGTTTAAGTATGCCGCTTTGTTTCCGATATTTATTCCCACCGTGGTTCATGCTCTGGGTCTTGTATATATTTTCGGGAGGCAGGGTTTTATTACCCGGCTCGGGTTTAATATTTCACTTTATGGGCGCAACGGCATTATTATTTCCGAAATAATTTATACCTTCCCCCAGGCGTACCTGTTGTTTTTTGTCGCCCTGGAATATGCCGACGGACGCTTGTATGAAGCCTGTACCGCCATGGGCATATGGCCGTTTCAACAATTCCTGAACGTAACGCTTCCGGAAATAAAATATACGATTATCAATACCCTATTTGTGTGCTTTACCCTTGCCTTTACCGATTTTGGCGCGCCTAAGGTGATAGGGGGAAGCTACAACGTCCTTGCCACCGATATTTATAAACAAATCGCAGGGCAGTTCAACATGAATATGGGTGCTGTAGTAGGTACCTTGCTACTCATTCCCGCCATAATTTCCTTTATAACGGGACGTTTTGTATCAAGCAAAAACGCAGGTACACTCAACTCAAAAACAATACCACTGACCGTTAAGAAAAATCATGTTCGTGATACACTGTTTTTCCTGTTTTGCGCTCTTGTTACGCTGTTTTTTGTACTGCTTGCAGCTTCGCTTTTTATAGGGGCCTTTTCCATGTACTATCCGTATAATCTGGATTTTACCTTGAAACATTTTATCTTTAATGAATCAACCGGGGGTATAGGCAGCTTTCTTCATTCGATATATATGAGTCTTTTTACGGCCGTTTTTGGTACGGCTTTTGTTTTTCTGTATGCGTATATGATGGAAAAAACCGAAAGGCTTGGTCTCCTGACACGATACGGAAAATTGCTTGCACTTTTGCCCCTTGCTGTACCCGGTATGGTGGTGGGAATTTCGTTTGTCTTTTTCTTTAACGCACGGAATAATCCGCTGAATTTTATGTACGGTACGATGACGATACTGATACTATCAAATATTATTCATTATTTTTCTGTTCCCTATCTGAGCACAACTGGGGCGCTAAAAAAACTTGATCGCGAATTCGAAAATGTTGCTGAAAGCATGAAAATCCCGCGTTGGCGGACCTTTTTCCGTGTCAGCGTCCCACTGTCTTTTCACGCTATTGTAGAAACAGCAATGTATTTCTTTGTCAACTCCATGGTCACCGTTTCTGCGCTTGTGTTTTTGTACAGCGCTCATTTTAAGATCGCTTCGATTGCGATAACCCATATGGAAGAAGCCGGCGACATAAGCCAGGCCGCGGCCATGAGTTTGTTAATACTGTTCATTAATGTCACGATGCGGGTGTTGTATGAGTTTGCGGTTAAAATTAACAAACAGAAACACACAAAAAAAGAGAAAATATAGTATGCACAAAATTACCGCAATTATTCTGGACTGGGCGGGAACAGCTATCGATTACGGATGTTTTGCCCCGGTGAATGCCTTTATTACCGCCTTTGAGACCTTTGGCATATACCCAAATATTGAGGAAATCCGCGCCCCCATGGGGCTGCCGAAACGGGCGCATATTGAAAAAATACTGGAAGGCCGGGGGATTTCCGCTCAATGGCAAAATATATACGGGCGTTCCTATACTCAGGCAGATGTTAATAACATTTATGGTCGTTTTGAGACAGCGTTGTTTGAAGTGCTGGCTTTACATACTGATCCTTTGCCGGGAACTGTTAAAGCTGTTGCGAGTATACGGGATATGGGCATGGCTATTGGTTCCACTACCGGTTACACAAGGGCAATGATGAATGAGGTTGTGCCTTTGGTAAAAAAGAAGGGCTACGCTCCCGATTGTGTAATTTGTCCGGATGATACAAGAGGGGCTGGCCGGCCTTATCCCTATATGCTCTGGCGCAATCTGGAAAAATTGGGCGTATCGTCCATAGACAAAGTGTTAAAAGCGGGCGATACCGCTGCCGATATGCGGGAAGGGAAAAACGCCGGATGCCTCTGTGTCGGCATTCTGAAAGGATCAAGTATGCTGGGGCTGAGTGAAGAAGAAATGGCGTTAAAAACCGATACGGAAATTTCAGCCCTGTTTGAAACTGCCCGGAAAAATTTCACGGAAGCCGGAGCGGATTACGTGATTGAAGACATTGGCGGTCTTCCCGGATTGATTGAATCTCTACAATAAAGAAAGGGTGCTAATGATATGCATGAATTTATTCCTGACAATCCCTATTTGTTATTAACGCCGGGGCCGTTGTCCACGTCAAAGGCCGTACGAAACGCCTTGCTGCGGGATTGGTGTACATGGGATTCGGATTATAACGAAGACATTGTTCAAAATATCCGCCGCCGTTTGACAGCGCTGGCATCAAAGGCAAGACCTGAAGATTATACTGTTACGCTTATACAGGGGAGCGGTTCCTTTTCGGTGGAAGCTGTTCTTGGTACCGCAGTTCCGCAAAACGGAAAACTGTTGATTATCAATAACGGTGCTTACGGCAGCCGAATGATACTTATGGCGAAAGTGTTAAAACTGAATTTTATTGAATATTCAGTTATTGAAACTGAGACGCCGGATCCCAAAGCTTTGTCGAAACTGCTTTCGGAAAATACAGATGTAACCCATGTGGCGCTGGTTCATTGCGAAACTACTACCGGTATTCTCAATCCGTTGCCTGAGATTGCGCGAGTTGTAAAAGAACATGGCAAGATTTTCATACTGGACGCAATGAGTTCTTTCGGCGGTATTCCACTTGATATGGCAGATTATGGAATTGATTTTCTGGTCAGTTCTTCCAACAAATGTATTCAGGGAGTTCCCGGTTTTGCTTTTGTGATTGCTAAAAAAGAAGAATTGATAAAATGCCGGGATAACGCCCGTTCACTATGCCTGAATTTGTACGACCAGTGGAAGGAAATGGACAAGTCCGGAAAGTGGCGTTACACTTCCCCTACTCACATTGTCAGGGCTTTTTATCAGGCTCTGGATGATCTGGAAGCGGAAGGAGGCATATCGGCCCGGTATGGCCGTTATAAGGAAAACCAACGATTGCTGGTTGAAGGAATGAGTACCCGGGGTTTTCAGGCATTACTCCCCGCGCATTTACAATCTCCCATTATTACGTCCTTTTTATACCCTTACCCTGATTTTGACTTTT
>JAIRUC010000277.1 GCA_031254615.1 Treponema sp.
ACATTCACTTCGCCCTGTTCAGCGTACTTACAGGCGGCCTTGTTTTCGGCGCGGTTTTTATGATAACCGATTATGTGACAAGCCCCGTAACAAACAAAGGAAAAATAATTTTTGGCGCCGGAGCCGGCATTATCACCATGCTGATCCGCAGATTCGGAATTTACCCGGAAGGCGTATGTTTTGCGATATTGATAATGAACGCAACTGTGCCATTCCTGAACAAACTGCTGCCCAAGAAGTACGGTTATGTGCAGCCTAAAAAGGAGGCGGCAAAATGAAAGCTGATATTAAGGGCATGATAAAACTCGGGGCTATTCTCGCCGCCTTTGCGGTTGTAGCGTGCGTTATGCTCGCTTTTGTTTACGACGGCACTTCGGCGATTATTGCGCAGAGACAGCAGGACGATCTTGACGCGGCGTTAAAAGAACTTTTTCCGGACGCGGGCAGGTTTGAAAAAATTGACGGACTGGCAAGCCACGACAACACCGTTACTATCGAAGAAAGTTACGCGGCATACAAAAACGATAAAATCATGGGAGCGGCTTTGCGCGTTTCCCGCTCAAGTTACAGCGGCCTGATTATATCGATGGTAGGAGTAACCGCGAGCGGACACATCACCGGGGTAAAAATTTTGGAGCACTCGGACACGCCCGGGCTTGGAGCAAATGCCGCGTCTCCTTCGTATTTTGTCGATCGGCCCAACGCCATTACATTTTACGGCCAGTTCGCCGGCAAGCACGCCAAAGAGCCTTTTGACGTAAAGGACGATGTAATCGCGATTACCGCTTCCACTATAACCAGCCACGCTGTTTCTTCATCGGTAAAAGCGGCGGGACTTGCCGTTCACGAATGGCTCGCGAATGAGGAAGTTGACGCCGTAACAAGCGCATCAAGGGAGGAAGAAAAATGAAACGGCTTATTGGTATTTTTACAAACGGCCTTGTACGCGAAAATCCGCTGTTAATACTGATGATCGGCCTTTGTTCGGCGTTAGCTGTAACAACTTCGGTTGCCAACGGAATCGGCATGGGGCTTTCAATGACTTTTGTTCTGCTTATGTCGGAAGTTGTCATCAGTATTTTCAGAAAACTAATCCCATCTTCAATTCGTATTCCCATATTCATTATAATCATCGCCGCATTTACAACAGTAATTGATTATGTGCTAAAAGCATGGTTCCCCGATCTTTCAGCCGCGATGGGCGTTTTTATTCCGCTTATCGTTGTAAACTGCGTAATAATGGGGCGTGTTGAGGGGTTCGCTTCCAAACAGCCGTTAGGTGATGTAATAGCGGACTCGCTTGGCATGGGACTTGGCTATACATGGGTGCTTACCGGCATCGCGCTGGTACGCGAACTTTTGGGAAGCGGCGCTATTGCCTCTATCCCAGTCCTTCCCTCAAGTTATCAGCCTATCATTTTCTTTGTGCTGCCCCCCGGCGGATTTTTTATTTTCGCCATGTTCATCTCGCTCAATTTATTTATAAAATCGAAACTTAAAGCTCCGTCGTCTTCTGAAAATGACTGCGAAGGCTGTTCAATGTCAGCCCATTGCGGCATCCCGGAAAACAAGGAAGGTCAGGTATGAATTTATTCAAAATATTTTTAACAGCCTTTTTAATTGATAATGTCGTTCTTATGCGCTTTCTTGCCCTTTGTCCGTTTATCGGGATGAGTACGGACGAAGATAAATCGACCGGCATGGGGCTCGCCGTTACATTTGTTACGGTGCTTGCCACCTGCGTAACATGGCCAATTTATAAATTTATTTTGGAACCGGCAGGACTTGTCTTCCTGCAGATTTTGGTTTTCATTTTGGTAATCGCTTCGCTTGTACAGCTTGTCGAATTCTTTTTGAAAAAGGCAGTCCCCTCGCTTTACAAATCGATGGGCATTTATCTAGCACTCATTACAACTAACTGCGCGATCCTTGCGGTAACTTTCGATGTAATTTCCAACGGTTACACATTCGCGGAATCGCTTGTTTACGCCGCCGGCGTCGCGCTGGGATTTCTTCTGTCGCTTTTACTGCTCGCCGGTATTCGCAGAAGAATAAGGACAAGCCCTATTCCGGCTTTTTTGAAAGGGACGCCGGTGCTTTTTGTCGCCGCCGCGCTTCTTTCGATGGCGTTCATGGGTTTTAAGGGGCTGGTACAATGAACATAATTTTAATTACCGCGCTTTTCGCCGCGGCTCTCGCCCTCATTTTAGGAATAATGCTTGGCTTCTTCAAAGATTTTTTCGCGGTGCCGCAAGACCCCACCGCCGGCCTTATCCGCGAAGTTCTGCCGGGCGCAAACTGCGGCGCCTGCGGATACCCCGGCTGTGATAACTATGCCGCCGCTGTTGCCGCAGGCGAAGCGCTGTCAAATGCGTGTACTGTCGGCGGCTCTTCTGCCGCGAAAAAAATCGCCGCGATTACCGGAAAAGACGCGGGCGCAGTTGTGCAGACTGTCGCGGTGCTGGCGTGTCAGGGGTCTTCTTTGCACACTCCGATCAAAGGCGAGTACACGGGACTTAAAACCTGCCGCGGCGCGAAAGTCGCGGGCGGGACAAAATTGTGCACATGGGGCTGTCTTGGTTTTGGCGACTGCATTAAGGTGTGCCAATTCGGCGCGCTCTCGATGACAGCTAACAGACTGCCGAAGGTCGACTATTCAAAATGTACCGGCTGTGGTCTTTGCTCAAGTGAATGTCCCATGGGGCTTTTTAAATTTATCGCAAAAGCTCAAAAAGGCGCGATGGTTCTTTGTTCTAACGTAAATCCCGTAAAACAGATGGTAGCGAAAACCTGCAAAATCTCCTGTTTTAAATGCGGCCTTTGCGCAAAGAACTGCCCCGAACAATGCATCAGCCTTGACACTCTTGTCCCTGTTGTGGATTTGACAAAGTGTACATCCTGCGGAACTTGCGCCGAAAAATGCCCAAGCAAAGTTTTTAAAATTATTGAAAAGGATTTGTTTGTTTAGGGATTAAAAGGGAAATAACTAGTGGACAAAAATGCAGCTGAAGAGGTGGTCACAATTTGTGACCACCTTTTTACTTTAGCAGTGATTTTTAACAGTAAAAATATTAATGTTTTTTGTTGCAATTTCCCTCTTATTATGGTAAAACAATTGCATGGCTAATAAGTTAACGCAAATACAAAAACAGATATACATTATTCGCGAGAAAAAGGTAATGCTGGACAGTGACTTGGCGTTTCTTTATGAGGTTGAGGTTAAACGCCTAAATCAAGCTGTAAAAAGAAACTTAAAGCGGTTTCCAAAAGATTTTATGTTTCGATTGACAAAAAATGAATTTGCTAAGCTGGTCGCAAATTGCGACCACCTCGAAAGCATGAAGTACAGGTCTACCATGCCCTATGTGTTTACAGAACAAGGTGTAGCGATGTTAGCGGCGGTATTGAACAGCCAAAAAGCAATCGATGTTAATATTCAAATAATGCGGGCTTTCATTCAACTGCGTAATTATGTTCTTTCCAATAACACACTGCACGAACAATTAGGCGATTTACGGAAACTCCTCATGCTTCATATCGAAAACTCAGATCAAAAATTTTCTGATTATGATAAGAAAATTAAACAGATATTTTTAGCTCTTAACAATCTTATTGAAAAACCAAAAACCAGACCGATAGGCTTTGGCGCCGGAAATTAATTTTCTTCACGTCTCATATTCTTTATAAACTGTCTGGAGCGTTTCATTTATGTTTTTTGTAATATCTTTTTTAAATCTTTCAAACAGCGCCCAATTTTCGACAGGAGTTTTATCGCTGCGGAATAGCTGATAAACTTCGACATCCAGCCCGTTTGCTAAACCAGACAAAGTTTCCGAAGTAGGAAACTTAATGCCCCTTTCAATTTTACTGAGAAAAGCAATAGAAATACCGGCTTTTTCCGCTAGTTCTGCCTGCGATAAACCCTGTTGTTTCCGGTAAAACCGTATGGTTTTTCCAAGATTATCCCTTAATTCCTGTCCTGTAATCAAAAAATACCCCTTTGCATTGTGTAAGATGTCCGGTCTGTTTACAAAATCCCATAGGTCAATGTGTTTGACCATCGGGAAATATTTAGTATACACTGAATAGGCTTATTTGTATGGTTGTTTTTTCCAGAAACCAGTAGAAAACAATTAAAAGAGGTGTTATTATGATCCAGACAGTACAATCGGTTTCACAGGCCTTTTTAAGCGGAACGGGCAAAGACTTAACCCTAAACGAAAAACCGGAAGCGGAAGACAACATGACACTTATGCTTTCTGTATTAGACAATCTTAATAACCTCTGCGAAAAATTAACCAATCCGGATTATACGCTAAAAACAAAATTTATAGATCAGCAAACAAATCATAATAATAAAGGGGAAATCACCTCCGCTTTGCGGAGCCGTCGTCTCTGCTTTGCGGAGCCGTTCAATTTAATGTCGCCTAACCGCTTAAATTAAACGGTCAGACTGAAAAGGAGAGAGGGAAAATGAAAATCAGTGTTAAACTTACGGCGATTATGTGCGCGCTTGGAGTATTTGCCGTAGGAGCGGTCGGTATCACTTTGCTTGTCCGATCAAGGACAGTCATCTACGATTTGTCAGACTCAAACGTCAAAAACCTTGCCGAAAGCGCGGTCGAGGAAATTGAGAAGCATCTGGAAGTCTATTGGGATGCCACCGAAACCCTCTCGCAGGTTTTTAAACACTTCGAGGCTTTTTCTGTGGAAAGGCGGCGGACTGTGCTCAACGAACTGGTTAGGGGGATGGTAATAGAAAACCCCGAGCTTATTTCCGTGTGGTGCTGCTGGGAGCCGAATGTGCTTGAGGGCAACGACCTGCCGTACATCGGGACGCCGGGAACTGATACCGCCGGGCGCTTTGCCCCCTACTGGTTCCGTAACGGAAATAACATTGAGTTGGACATTCTGGCTGAGTATGATGTGCCCGGCTCCGGGGATTACTACCTTTTGGCAAGGAATTCCGGGAAGGGGCAGCTTTTGGAACCCTATTGGTATGAATTTGGCGGGAAGTCAATTTTGATAACCTCGGTAGCTTTTCCCATACTTTCGAGGGAGGGAAACAGGGTCATTGGGGTTGTGGGCATGGACGTCAACATTGATGCTCTCCAGAAATTGGGCCAAGACGCCAAACCGTACGCAGAC
>JAIRUC010000029.1 GCA_031254615.1 Treponema sp.
ATAATTTCTGCAATGGCAGACGGGAACAGGGGTTTGGACAGGAATCTGTCAACACCCGCTTTTTTCGCTTCTTCCGCGATGGCATTCCACTCGGCGGCGGAAATCATTATGACTACGGAGTTTTCGGACACCCGCGCTTTGATTTTTTGCGCCAGTTGTATGCCGTCCATACCCGGCATTTTCCAATCCACAAAATAGATATGACAGCCGCCTTTTTGTTCTACCAGAGCAAGAGCCTCTTCGCCGCTTATGGCGGTTTCGCACACTATGCCGAACCCATGCGAAACATCGCGGAAGTACATTAAAATATCAGGATCGTCGTCTACCGCCATAATGCGGATATTGTCCCAATTTACATCCGGAGACAAAAGTCCGCTTTTTTCTTTTGCCGTACCGCGTTTAGCCTGAACGGTAAAAGTAAAAACAGCGCCTTTACCGGGTTCGGATTCAACCCATATTTCGCCGCCCATCATTTCTACGATACTTTTTGAAATCGCAAGACCCAGCCCCGTACCCCCGTACTTGCGCGCCGTACTGGTTTCCGCCTGCTGAAAAGATTGAAACAAGTGCGTCTGCTGTTCGGCGCTTATGCCGATCCCCGTATCGGATACCGAAATCTGTATGGTGCAAACGCCGTTTTCTTCTCCCTTAAAACATGTATCAAGATTAATAGAACCTTCTTCCGGCGTAAATTTAACCGCGTTTCCCAAAAGGTTGGTGATAACCTGCACAAGCCGCTGGGAATCGGCAATCAGGGCTTTTGGAATTTCTTTGTCAATGTGTACCGAGAACTTCTGCTGTTTTTCTTCTACACGGAAATTGACTACCGCGACTGCTTTTTGCAGCATTTTTTCAAAGTTGAATTCAACAGGAGACAGCTCCATCATGTTCGCTTCTATTTTTGACATATCGAGTACGTCGTTAATAACACCCAGCAGGTGTGTTGAGGCATCTCCGATTTTATCCAGTGCATAGTCTTTGCGTTCCATGTCCTTCGTGTTTCTGCCGATTGTCGTCATGCCGGTTATCGCATTCAGCGGCGTGCGCATTTCGTGGCTCATGTTGGAAAGGAATTCGCTTTTTGCCTGACTTGCTACAGTTGCTTTGCGAAGAGCGTCTTTAAGCTTGGTGTTATAAATATCGCGCATGATAACGCCGGAAATTGTACTTGCTATCATGGCGACAAAACTTCTTTCTTCGCTTGTCCATTGGCGGGATGTAAAGCACTGCTCTACGCTCAAAATTCCCCATAGACGGCCTTCGATATAAAGCGGAGCGAAAATAAACGCATTAACATCGACAGATAACAGAGGGCGGAAGGCTTCTTCATGACTGGCGGCGACATTATCGCAGTAAATCACTGCCGTTGTAGTGTGGCTGGGCAGTCTTTCCGGAAAAAAAGATTTAATCATACCAAACCTGTCAAATTCGGCAGTGCGCGGAGGTTTGTTATTTGCAACCCAATGATACGCCAGATAAGTATTGCTGTGGTGATAATCAATTCCGAAAATGTATACCAAAGACACTTTATGAAAACGCCCCAGTTTGGCAAGAGCCTCTCTTATATAAGTTTCCGAATCACCGGAAGAAATAAAGCCTCTTGAAATTTCTGAAATTAGCTTTTGCTGGTCCAGCCTGATTTTTAGCAGTTCACCCTGTTCGCGTATATCTCTCTCCATTTTTTTAGTGTTGCGCAAATCGTACTGATACCCCATTGCTACATATTTTCCGTTATACTTTATGCGCGTCATCGTAACTTCATGGGGAATAATCTCTCCCGCAGACGTACAATTTACCCACTCTAACACCTGCGTTTCGCCGTTAATCGCGCGTTTGACTAACTCAGCTATTTTATCTGCAGATTTTACTCCGTCGTTCTGATATTCAGGTGAAAACTCATGAAAATGCTCAAGATAATATTTTTTTGTCGTCCCCAATATTTTCAAAGTAATGTCATTGCAGTCAATAGCGCGGACTTTTTCGTCATAAACGGTAAAGCTGACAGGCGAAGCATCAAGCGCTGTACGGGTAAAGTCGTTAGCGTTCGCTATATCGCGCTCCATATCGGTGCGTATAACAGTATTCACACACAGAAGCACTGCCGAACGCATTATATCAATGCTGTCCTCTTCAAAAAAGCGTTCGGTCTGACGATCCTCAAGAAGGGCAAAGCCCCAAAAAATATTGTTAATAAAAACCGGAGTGACAAATGCCGACACTACGCCAAACGATTGCAGTGCAGCCGCTTCCGGCAAAAGCCTTACCGGACTGTTAATTATTCCGCCATCGGCTAAAAATTTTTCCCACCGCGGTGTAAGCTGCGCGTATGCAACATTTTCCAGTCCTTTTGTCGATACTGTAGTGCCGCCTGATTCCCTGTCCCACCGGTATATCTGTGATGCATGCAGACTATCAGGCAGAACGATGTTACGCCAAACAGAAAATCTGTCCAAATTGAATATATTGGCGATTTCCCTTATCCCCGCCGTCATTGTCTCTTCAAAAGACACTTCACTTTGAGAAAGAAACATGACCGCCACTTTATTCAAGGTGTCCGCCATTTTTTCGCGGCGTTTGAGCGCTTTAATCGCGTCTTCGGCGCTGCGCTCCATTCCCGCCCTGATAATCGCGTTTGAAAATATACGCGCTGCCGAATACAGCAAATCAGTGCAGCCTTCGTCAAAATAACGGTCATTCGTATGATCCTGAAAACTGACAGCGCCCCAAAATTCCCCACGGGTGAAAATGGGTAACATCAATATCGACTTAATGCCGTAGGTGTTTAAAAAAGCCGCTTCGTCTTCGGCATAATCGCTTTCCCGAAGCCGTACACAGCCGCCCTGTTCTGCAATTGAAATCCATTTTTCCAAAACCGGAATATTAGGCAAAACCCGCAGTTCATCTGCCAGAGACACAAGTCCGCTTTTCAATTTGTCCCAGCGGTAAGTTTGCCCAAGGTGCTTAACCCCCTCCCTGTCTACCAGCGTGTAAAAAACAACGCGATCCAGTCCCACCACATCGGCTACAGGCCGTATGCCGTTGGTCAAAACTTCGTCAAATGTTTTCTCTTTATTAGCGGAAAATATCTCAACCGATTTATTCAAAGCATTGGCAATAGCGACGTAGCGTCCTGAAAATTTTTGCACATCATTATTGCCCAGGTTTTCCATTGTGTGATTTTTTTTATGTATTATTTTCTGTAGAAATGTATGTATTACTGACATAAGTTTATCCTCATCAACAAAAGGCAGACAATTTCGCACTTACGGCGGGGTATCTTTATTAAGGGTAACACACAGTATGTATAACAGTAAACCCCAGAACGCCCAAGAATAAAAATAATATATTGATACTTTCAGACTTGTATTTTATCATTAAATAATAGGATGTATATTAAAAATGTACAAATACAGATTACTGTTTGTTTTTGCGTTTATTTGGGTTGTATTTTTAGGATGTGAAAAGTCCTTAAAAGATCAGCCGAATTTAGTAATAGCAAACATTTCATTTAAGGATATTCCCGGCGTTACTGCTAACGAAATCAACGCCATTGAGGCTCTCCGGACGCAGTACGACTCTTTTGTTTTTGGGACGAA
>JAIRUC010000148.1 GCA_031254615.1 Treponema sp.
GTCTTGCCCATCTGTAAACGGATGGGCAAGAATTGCCAATTATCTTTCACAAGAGCACAAAGTTGAAAAGCTTTGTGCTTTTATATAAGGTATTTGAAAACTAATTTTTTAAGGAGAAAAATAATCATGTTAAAACGCTTTGCGGTATTTTTTCTAATTCTCTGTCCGGCGCTGTACGGTCAAGTCGATAATACTACGGATTTTGTCGATATTCCGGATTCCAACACTGAAATTTCAACTCCTGGTTCCGTCACTGAACCTGTAACTCCGGTTGTCAGCTCGGAACTTACAACTGGAAAGAGCGCGACGTTAGGTGTAGAAGCTACAACTAAGTTTGCCATGGATATTGATAATAAAACCACAGGCCTTGAAACAAAGGCGGGTATAGAACTAATATTCCCTCTCTTTCCCAAATCTGATATGGGCGTTAATTCAAATAATTTTGACCAGCCGGCAGTCCGCTTGGCCTTAAAAAACGCTGCCTTTACATGGTGGAATACCTATGAAACTAAGGGCGGCAACTATGAGCAGGACGATTTTAACAGGTGGGGAGCAGGACGGCCGCTTATTTTATCATTTGACAGTTTTTATGCCGATGCGGTTTGGAAAAACTATTTTTTCCGGGTAGCCAGTTCAACAACTGTTATGCAAAATGATATAACAAGCCTTTTTTCCATATTTGACGATGTAATGGATGCAAACGATCGCTGGTATTATCGCAGAGCCATAACACGGGCGCTGTGGCATACGGAACGTTATAATATACAGGACCTTCCTTTACTTAAAGACAAGATTGTCCGAAATTATACTGATGATGATTACCGCGGGGCTATTTCGGGAATGCTTGCCGTAGGCGCGGAATTTGATAAATTTACCGCCGCAGTTAAAGCCGCTTCAAACAAAAACGGCATTGAAAACACGGACAATGCCTGGCTTTTTGGGGCGGACATTGAGGTAGTCCCAATAGATAATTTTAAAATAGCCCTAACCGGACTTATAGGGAAAGACTATGAAAAAACTACAGTAGGAAAAAACCCCTTGGATTTTGGCGCTTCGGTTGAATACCGCATTCCCCTTTCTGATTCAGACAGATATTTTTTAACGCCCAAAGCAGGTTTTGATTTTATAAGGGATACAGAAACAGGCGACAGCGAATGGGAGCTGGGAGCTGGAATTCTGTTACATACACGCGGTTTTGATTATACCACTTCCAGCCGGATATTGGATTGGGATGATATAATTCCCGTAGGTTTTTCTGCGTCGATGAACATGAATCATGATTCAGGGATAAATGCAATGGTATCATGGTTTGATCCTGCAGGGCCGGATTCCATGCTGCCCAATTTTGGCGGTTTCCTGCAATTGGAACTGGGAAATATATTGGAAGCAAATGATGAAAAATCCGCTTTGGGAATTTTGGCGCAGTTGGAATATATGATCGCCGGAAAATTCACCCCCTATATCCGGGGCGGGTATACGCCGGAATTTCAAAACAATAGCACCACCGCAATAACCGGCGATTATCTGATCAAAGCGGCTATTGGCTGTTTTATGACCCCAATACATTTCTTTTCTGTTGATCTGCGTTATGAGATGGACACCAAGCTGCTTGACTCGGGAGGTACGGAAAATCTGGGAAATATGCTTAACCTCGTATTTACAATACGAATGTAAGATAAGGGGTATAACATGAAGAAAATTTTATTTGCAGCACTGTTATTGAGCGGCGCATTGATTTTTGCAGAAACTCCTATTCCGTTTTTTGGAGGCAGTAATTTAACCATAGATGTCGATACTACCTTTTCCACTAATGTAGAAAACCGCTCAACCGGACTGTTGACTGATGTAGGTATAGGCCTTTGGTTTGAGTATGTTCCCTATCAGGACAGAAACATTACTCCTCAGCAGGATGTTTTGTCAGTTTCCCTTAAACTTGCCAATTCCGCTTTCTATGCATGGCGTGGTTATAACTTAAATCCCCCCGCAATGTATGACGGCGATCAAACGCCGTCTGATATACAAGGGGATGGGGATCAGGCAACCAGTATCTGGTTTGACACTTTTATAGCTCAGCTTGAGTATAACCAATGGTGGGTAAGGATTTCCGGTATAGAACCGGAATTGACATTATCACAAGCGTCGATAAGGTCTGCGCTGGATCCAATAATGGGCAACCGTACAGATATATCAAAGAACCGGATTCCTCTGCCTCTTTTCTATGTTCCGGGTAACGCGGTTGGCGGCAGTTGGTCGCATGGCTCACCTGGTATTACCTCTTTAATAAACCGCGATATTGTACACCTTGACCGCCGTGAAGTGGAAATAGCCGGGAATTTAAGCGCAGGAATGAAGGGCGAAATATTTGACTTTTTGGTTAAAGCCGGCTCATGGAAATCAGCTGAAGAAAATGTCGATAATTCATGGGTAGCGGGAGCGGATATTAACTGGCGTCCCGATTTAGCAAGTTCAATAAAATTTTCATTTTTAACTGCCATACATTACGGCACCGTAACACGCAGGGGAGGAGTTGCAAATCAGGAAGAAGTCCCCGACCCGATCTCAAACCCTGAGGCGCTGATAGAAAACCCGTTGGCTTTTGGGCTTGGTTACGAGTATAGGATCAATCTTCCCGGACGGATGGTTATAAAACCTTACGCCGGTGTTGATTTTATTTATGAGACCCAAGGCGGGGAATACAGTTATGAAATTGGCGGCGGCATTCAATGGTTTTTTCGTGGGTCTGGCGCCCAATACAAGCGCAATGACAAAATCGGCGGCGTTCAGTTAGGCGATTGTGATTTACCTGTAGCCTTTATCGCAGGAATGAATGTTGATAAAAACGGTTTTTGCAACGCAATCTTCAGTCTCAATGAAGACCCTCGTTCTTCCCTTATTCCGAATCTGGGCGGCTGGTTTCAGTTTGAATTGATGAACATTACCGGAAAAGAGTACAAAGCGCCGGACGGAAAAAATTACGACGATTTTATGTTTGGCGGTATAGCCCAAATTGAATATCTCGTAACCAATAGAATAATGCCTTATGTCTTTGCAAAAGTAGTTCCCGCAAACACAAAACTTATAACAGCGCTGAATATTGCACCGGTTTACGATAAGGACTATACCAGCCTTAACTCAAAAGTAGGATGCCGGCTGACACCATTTGATTTCTTTTCTATCGATCTATGGTATGAAAAAACAGATATTCGTTTTAAAGATGAATGGACAATGGACCAAGGCACTATTTCAGTTAACTTTGGGATCAAAAACTATTTCTGATGAATAAGGAGATTGATTGGGCTTGATATGAAGCGATTTTTTTTGTTCACGAGCATTGTAATTTTGCTGAGTTCCTGTCCTTTTGCAAAGGAAGATGAAACAGACCTTTTAGGTTTTCCGGGATGGGGCTTGGGGGTAAATATAGGTAACACTTTTGACAGCCTCAGCACTGATGGCATTGCAGGGGAAACAGGTTGGGGTAATCCGCAGGTAAGCCGCGGGCTTATCAAGGCATTGAAATCGCATGGATTCAAAACAGTACGGCTGCCTGTAAGCTGGGTCGACTATATGGACGATCCTCCGAATTATACTATTGATTCAACATGGATGAAACGTGTTGAAGAAGTGGTAAACTGGATACTTGCGGAGGATATGTATTGTATTCTGAACCTGCACCATGACGGCGGTGGAACAGAAACCAATAACGCGAAGTACTGGATAAAAAAAATCGCGATTCCCGAAAAAGAAGAAGAGGTAACCGCACGTTTCGTTAAAGTGTGGAATCAAATAGCCACGCAATTCCGTAATTCTTCCGACAAATTAATTTTAGAATCCATGAATGAAGTGGGCTTTGATAGTCTGTGGAACCGTTATGCGGGTGGTCAGGCGGAGGGAAAAGCTGAAGCATTCCGGCTGCTCAACAAACTCAATCAAAAATTTGTTGATACGGTGCGCGCTACAGGCGGCAAAAATGCAAACCGGCCTTTGCTTATTGCAGGCTACTGGACCGACATAACCAACACCTGTGAACCGCAATTTAAAATGCCGGAAGATACGGCACAAGACAAACTGATCCTTTCTGTTCATTATTATACTCCTTGGAATTTTTGCGGCGGAAACAGTACGACTTGGGGAACACCCGCACATATCAATGAGCTTAACAATTTGTTCGGGAAGCTCCAAACCAATTTTATTGACAAAGGTATACCGATTATCCTTGGCGAATACGGAGTAGATATAAAATCAGGAAGTACTGTTAAGGACCCGGCATCCCGTGTAAAATGGATGGTCGAAGTAACGCAAATCTGCCTTGATAAAGGTATTTGTCCGGTACTTTGGGATACCGGTATGAGATCCGATAACCAAGGTATGGCCGACATTCAACGTGAATCGCCATTTGCCATAAGCAAAGACCTTAAGGATATGCTGAAAGGACTGAAAAGCCCCGAACCGGAGGAATAATGATACAAAAAATGTATAGAAACTTTTTTTTAGCAGGTCTTGTTATTGCGCTGGTTTCCTGTAAAACAGCGGACAGTAAGCCTGCCGTACAGATACCGGACAATCCTGCCACGGCAATTGTTCAGAACATGGGTATTGGGGTAAACATCGGCAATACATTGGATTGTATCGGAACGAATACATGGCTTGCCGGAGAGACAGGGTGGGGGAATCCAAAAATCACAAAGGAATTTATCGCCGCCTTAAAAAATTGCGGTTACACGACAATTCGTCTTCCGGTTACATGGGCGGAAAATATGGGGCCGCCTCCGGATTATACTATCACTGAAACATGGATGAGCCGCGTTGAAGAAGTTGTAAACTGGATACTTGCCGAAGATATGTACTGTATTCTGAACCTGCACCATGACGGCGGAGAGAGCGACAAAAGCTGGATTCTGAAAGCCGGAGACGATCCTGTTGGCGTAACAAAACAATTTGCCGCGGTCTGGAAACAAATCTCCGGACGTTTTTCCGGCGCTTCCGACAAATTGATATTCGAGGCCATGAACGAAGTTGGCTTTAAAATGTGGAATCAATGGGACGCTTCTACCAAAGATAAAAAGCCTGAAGCCTACCGGATACTGAACGGCCTTAATCAGGCTTTTGTTGACACTGTTCGCGTAACAGGCGGCAATAATCCTTCGCGGTTTCTCCTTGTTTCCGGTTACTACACCGACATTGATTCAACCTGCGATCCGCTTTTTAAAATGCCAACCGACACGACAGATGACAGGCTGATCCTCTCACTGCATTATTACACTCCGGCGACTTTTTGCATTCTGGACAAAGATGAATCCTGGGGCAAAAATCAAACCAACTGGGGAAGCGACGCGGATTATGCGGAGCTTTACAGGCAATTTGATAAAATGCGGGAACATTTTATTGACAGGGGAGTTCCTGTTATACTGGGCGAGTACGGGGTAAACTTTAACAACAAGATCGAGGCGGCCCGTACACGGTGGATAACCGCTGTTACGCAAAACTGTCTTGATAACGGTATATGCCCTGTATTCTGGGACACCGGCAATGACATTAAACGCGATCCGTCAACTTCTTACGCGATGAGCGGCGCCCTTAAAGAAGTGTGGAAAAACATAAAAAAATGAACAATAAAATTGTTTTTGATGCCCCTGCCGCCAAATGGGAAGAAGCTTTGCCATTGGGAAACGGCAGACTTGGGGCTATGATTTTCGGTTCTCCTGACCGGGAAAAAATTCAGTTGAACGAAGATTCTGTCTGGTCGGGTCAATTCAGCGACCGCAATAATCCTGCGGCGAAAGAAGCGCTTGCGGCAGTGCGGCGTTTAATAGACGAAGGCCGTATTCGTGAAGCGGAAGATCTTTGCCTTGAAAGTTTCAGCGGAATTCCCCAGTTTCTGCGGGTATACCAGAGCGCTGGCGAACTTTTGATCAGTTTCTCCCCGCAAGGTTTTTTTGGCCATCCGTTGTCGGGAACACGCGACGGTCCGCTTTTGAAGGACATTAGCAACTACCGCCGGGAACTGGATATAAGTAATGGTTTGCATACCCTTTCTTTTGAATATGCCGGCGCGATATTTACACGGGAATGTTTTATTTCAGCTCCCGCCGGTTTGTTGGTACTGCGGTTTCGTGCCGCCTCTGCGGACGGCATGCCGCTGTCCGGCAAAATCTCTTTTCGCGCCAACCTTGATCGCGGCGTTTTTTATGATAGGAAGGGAAACATTGAAGATGCCGCTTTTATAAGCCGCGATGGAGACATTCCCTTTTGCGCCATGATAAAGGTTATACAGAAAGGAGGGACGCAGAATAGCCGGGGCGGTTTTATCACGGTAGAACAAACCGATGAAGCTTTGCTTTTTCTTGACATTCGTACCGGTTTTCGTGAAGCGGATTACTTTGCCGCCTGCATTGCCAATATAAGCCAAACTGCAGCAAAAGCCGGCGTGTCAGGAGACGACATTAATCAGCTTTGGGAGAACCTGCTGGCGGAACAAACATGCGAATACCGCTCATGGTACGATCGTTCGGAACTGGAGATAGACGGCGCACATTTCGCCGTAAGATATTTCAATTTCTGCCGTTATCTGCTAATTTCGTGCAGCAGACCAGATACATTGCCGGCGAATTTACAGGGGTTATGGAATTATCATTTGGATCCGCCCTGGGGTTCTGATTACACGATCAACATTAATACTCAGATGAACTATTGGCCTGCCTGTATGTGCAATCTTGCGGAAACCGAGGAGCCGCTTTTTGATCTTCTTGAACGAATGTACCCTAACGGAAAAAAGACGGCAAGTGTTATGTACGGCTGCCGGGGTTTTACCGCCCATCACAATACCGACATTTGGGGAGACACCGCCTCCCGTGATTACTGGATACCGGCCTCCTTTTGGGTTCTGGGAGCGGCGTGGCTTAGTCTGCATATCTTTGACCACTATGAGTATACACAGGACATGGTTTTTCTTAAGAAATATTTTTATCTGTTAAAGGAAGCCAGCCTATTTTTTGTTGATTTTCTGATTCCGGGCAAACAAAAAAATGAGGCAGGGGAGAGCTGCCTGATAGTTTCTCCCGCGTCTTCACCGGAAAATAGTTATTTGCTTAACGGCGATACTGCCAGCCTTAGCGCCGGCTGTGAAATGGACAACCAAATCCTGCGCAAATTGTTTGACGTAACAATCCGTTCATCGGAAATTCTTGAAATTGCAGATAACGACACGGAAATATTCCGTTCGGTTCTGAAGCGAATACCGCCTCCTGCGATTCATTCCAATGGAACTATCTGCGAATGGCTCGAAGAATACGAAGAAGCCGAGCCGGGACACCGTCATTTTGCTCCTGTTTGGGCGCTATGGCCAGGAGACACAATTACCGTGGATGAAACGCCTGAATTGGCCTGCGCCGCAAGAAAAACCTTGGAACGCCGCCTTGCCCACAGCGGCGGGCATACCGGCTGGAGCAGGGCATGGCTTGTCAATTTTATGGCGCGCCTGAGAGACGGCCAGTCCGCCATGGAAAACCTTGACGCCCTGTTCAGCGAATTTACCCTGCCCAATCTTTTTAACGACGGCCCTCCTTTTCAGATAGACGGCAACTTCGGCGCGTTATCCGGAATGACACAGATGCTCGTTCAGAGCCGTATCCGTTACAGTGATACAAATGTTGCCACGGTTTTGCTCGATCTGCTCCCCGCCCTGCCGAAAAACTGGGCAAAAGGCCGCGCAAAGGGGATACGCGCCAAAGGAAACCTTGAACTCGATTTTGAATGGCGGGACGGGCGGCTTGTTTCGCTCGTTATACGCAACAACGGAAAGGCGATTCCTGTTTCAATTAACGCGGAAGCAAAGAGGGAACTGCTGCTTGAACCGGGAGAAACTGTCGTTTTTTAATCATTGGTGTAAATAATATCTCCGCCAACCATGACCAGACGTATAATAAAATCTTTATCGAAAACGGTAATATCCGCCAGTTTGCCGGGAATTATCGCTCCCTGCTGTGTGTAGCGCATAACTTCTGCGGGATTGAATGATGCAGTCTTAACCGCGTCTTCAATAGTGAAATTTTCGGCTATCAGGTTTTGTATTCCCCTGATCATTGAAAGTCCCGATCCGGCAATAACATCATCCGATACGCGGCGGAAAGCCCCGTCACGGAAAATAACTTCATCACCGTTGGCAAAAAAGGGGCCTTCTTTCTGGCCTGTCGGTTTAAGCCCGTCCGTTATCAGCACAATTTTATCAATAGGTTTATTGCGGGAAAGCAGTTTTAACAAATTGGGATGCACATGAAAACCATCTGCGATAATTTCACACGACATTTCGGTGTGAATTAATATTGCGCCTACCGCGTTGGGATTACGATGATCCAGACGCCTCATGGCGTTGAACAGATGGGTTGAATGGAGAATACCTGCCTGCATACCTTCCACCATGTTATCGTAACTTGCGTTTGTGTGTCCTGCCTGAAGGACAATTCCCTTTTTTATGCAAAACAAAGCAAGCTCCCTCATTCCTTTCAGTTCAGGCGCGACGGTCATATTGACGATATGTCCCTCGGAAGCTTCCAGAAGCCTTTCCATAAGATCGATATCAACGGGACAAATCGTTTCGGGTCTTAACACGCCTGCGCGTAACGGAGAAATAAAGGGCCCTTCAAGATGAAGTCCCATTATTCTTGCACCTTCTTCTTTGCCGATAACGGAGGAAATTTCCCTGATTGTCCGCAGCAGTTTTTCAGGTTCGGCCGGGTACAGTGTTGGGTTAAACGCGGTAACCCCCTGTTCCGCAAGCAGCCGGGACATGGCAAGTACGGATTCGCCGCTTGTTTGCGGGGAATTATTTGAGAAGGAATCATCTGTTCCAAAGCCGCCGATTCCGTGAATATGCGTGTCAATAAATCCGGGGACAATATATGCGCCGTTTACATCAATAATGCGGATATTGGCGTTAAAATTATGCCGCTCGAAACGTTTTTCAGAAAACACGTCGGAAACAACGCCGTCTTCAACGATGACCGCGCAGTGTTCCATTGCAGCAAAACTGGTTAAAACTGTTCCGTTATGCAAACATATCGTCGTTTTCATATCTTAATTATAGCGGGAAACCCGCGGCTTTTCCAACGGTCTTTGTTTTTTGAGTTACCGCAGGAAAGCCGCCCCCGGTTGGGGACGGCCTGAAATTTTTATAAACTAATCAATTAATGCTCCGACTTTTAACTCGTTGACGGTGAAAGTAATAGTTTTATCGAGTTCACTGTTATCTGAAACAGCCAAATCCCATTGGAAAAGAAGTTCTATTGTCTTATGTTCGGTATCGCTTGCCGTACCTCCCCATGTATTTCCATTCCAGAAGAGTGTAACAGTATCTCCCGAAACATTACTTATTATTTGTGAAACATATCCGTCCTGCACTGCATTGCCGGCATCATACGCTGTTGCCATTAATCTGTCCGGCGTCACCTCATTATCTTCTGACAGAGTTACGGACAAGTAGTAGCCGCCCGTGAATAATTTACCATCGGCATTTGTAAAATTATATAAACATTGGTTGTATGTATCATTCCAGTTTGCGGCAATTGCGCCTGTTGTTATTGGGCTGCTGTTAGAATAAAAGTCAACAAAATCGTCCCATGGTTTGCTCGTATCCGCCACATTTTGTGCAACCAGTATCTTGTTTACGGTAAAGGTATATAGCGCGTCTTCTTGACCCGCATACCAATAAATATCAAGCATAATTCCCGTATAAACAGATGTTGAGTCGTCGTTGTTCCAAGTTAAATCAACCCGCCCTGCAAGGTAAGAACCATCCGGGGCCTCTGCCAGATCAGAAGCAGACCAATCTCCATCATCCGCCGGAGAATTTATAGCTAACGCGTATATTTTTTGCGGTTTAACCGAATCGTCAGGCAGGTCTACAGACAGATAATAGCCGTTTTTATATTTAAATTCATCGCCGTAAAGACGTACCAGGCTTCTGCCGCCGCCGCCGGAAGTGGTTATAACGGTTACAATATTTCCGCTGATAGTGTTATCTGCATCCCATGGGAAAAAACTCGCGTTGAGGGTTTCTGTGCCGGGGAACGTTACCCAATCGTCCGGTTCAGGTATCGGATCGGGCGTATATGATTCTTCAAATAAAGGCGGCGTTAAATCTTCACCTGTAGTAATGAGTAATTTTTTTAAGATGAAATCATAATATCCGTCTTCTTCCTTATTATGCCACACAATTGTAATAAAAATACTTTTCAGCAGTGTGTTGAGGTCATCTCTGGCAAAAGCAATTTCACCTGACAAATACACGTCATCAAGAGTTGGTTTATATGCTCCTTCATGATTTACATCGTAAATAGTCTGCCAATCTTGTCCGTCATCATTTTTTGAACCTGTAGCGCCCATTACAAGAGCCGCAATGGGCTTGTGTACTGTGTTCGCAGGAAAATCCGCCAACAGATAATACCCATGTTTGAACATATAGTCTAGACTGTTAAATGAAATTATAGAAATGCCGCCGGGATTTGTTTTGATTGAAACTGTGTAAGTCCCGTCTGTGTTTGCTTCAATCGCGCCGACATTTCCCATTCCGGCAAAGGTACTGTACATCCACTCTTCGGGGTCTGTCCCGGCATAATAATTTTTGTAGCCGGCGGCAGGCTCGGTCGGATTGTCATCAGGCCCCCAAGGCTTCAAGTCCAAACCGCCGTCTTCTTTAGCTGACCATTTTGCTTTCAGAGTAACGGAATTGTTGAGAGGCGTCGTCGCTGTTACTTTTTTCTCGACGTCATACCAGCCAAGAAAAGTATACGCGTCATTTCCTGACATTTCCGGATATTTAGCGCCCAATGTACCGCCTTTGGCGATGGTAACTTTGTCCGGTTTGACCCCTGGGCCGCCGTTCAGATCAAAACTGATCGTAATATCATCGCTGGTAGAACCGTTGGAACAGTTTATCATCGCAAATACGGTCAGTAACACTAAAACGCTGGTTAATACTTTTTTCATAGTCTTCCTCCAAGAAACTTTTTGGGGAATACTGTCCCTTACAGCCATATTTTTTTAGCGGGCAACGCTCGCTTTTTCACCATTATTTTTTTTCAACATATTTATCCGGAAGGTTCAACGTACAGGAAAAGCGATCGATATTGGCGAAAGTTTGTGTTGTTCCCGGAATGACAAGCTTTACTCCGGTAAAACTACCGTCATATTTTATGATTGATGTTTTTATTTTGTATCTGTAAGTGATCGGGTTACCGATAATTCTTATTTCCTCTATTTCCGCTTGTCCGTTTTCAACTTTGGCGCTCTGATTCATCGCTCCGGTAATAAGATTGACATCAGTACCAGAATACAGGCCTGCGTTTCGTATTTCAAATTCAATTTGTTTGCCAACGTCCGTATCAGGAACTTTCAGATTTATGCGCAATGCGTTGGTATTTATTACCGGAATAGCACTCTCCATCTTTCTTGAATCAAAGCGTTGATCATAATTTGCAAGAATGAAATTTCTCGTAACGGGACCAAGTTCGGGGTCTGTCTTTTGTAATTCTTCTATGATAGGTTCAAATTTATTTGCCGCATCTCCCTCGCGGTAGACTTCGGCGTTGGTTACAACACTCTCCGGCGGCTTGCCGTTGGCGCCTCCTGCAAAATCCAAAGTAAACTCATAATAGTCATCGGGGTCGGAAACTTTACTGAAGTACAGATACAAAAAAACCGTAATATACGGCCTGCCTCTTGGATCGGGATTAAGATAGTTAATTCCCTCGTTGGTCATAGTAAAAGTACCGATTGCCACTCCGTTACGGAAAACAGCCTCGCCCATCAGATCGGAAGCGGTGGGATAATCAGCGTCCGTATTTCCGTCCATTAAGCGGGAAGCGCAGGCATAAACGCGGTAGGGCTTATCCGCTATCGCAGGATCATCGGGAAAGGTGCAGGTAATTTTGAAAAACTCGGAAAATTCAAATGAACCGGTAATGAACATCGCCGACGGCACATTGGACGGCTCTCTCCGCCTCATCCTGACATGATAGCTGCCATCCTCATTTTTGCTTATCATTCCCGCATTATCGCCGGTTACATCCTGCCCGCCGCGCTGATAGTAAAAACTTGCCCCAAGAATTTCAGCTTCGGGAAAGGGAGTGTACATATCCTCAACGGTATAGATAACCTCCCTGATACAAGATGTTATGAGAAATAATAATAATACTGCCACGCCGCATGGCGCGAACCCTCTTTTCATTTGATTCCTCCCGGCTAGAATGAATAGGTGATCCATGCGGGAATGGACATCCCCCATTCCTGGCTTTCGTTCATCGGAGCATTTGCGTAAAAACCTATACGGAAATTGCCATGACCGTAATTTTTTTGACCGTATAAACCAAAGCCAAGGGCTTTTTTGTCGTTAAGTCCTTCTTCATCACCTAACTGCATGCCGTAGCTGAAATCCGCTCCAACATCACAAAAATCAAAACTGTAACTTGGATAAATGTTAAACGCTACTTGCGGCGCGCTGGTAACTCTGTCGCCTTTCGAAACTTTAGCGTTACCTGCAAAATGTCCGTCTATGGCAAAACCAAGTTTGAACTTATCGATGCCCGTATACATTATGCCCAGCGCAATGTACAGAGGATTTTCCAGAGAGAAGCCGGGTTGTTCCAGAATCCCGGGATGTTCTTCCCGGCTTAATTTGACACCGATATCCACGAGTAACCCGGGAATCATGCTCAGCGCAAAAGCCGCTTCAAGGCGTCTGTCGTAAGAAAAATCCCAATTCTGCGCCGCATTGCCGACTTTGCCGGCAGGATCGGTAGAACCGCCGCCGATATAGCCAAAGCGGAGATGGCAAAAATCGTTTATTTCATACCCAATCGCCGCATGGATACCCTTGTATACATCCTCCGCCTTCAGGCCGCTGTTGAGCGTGTATTCGGGAGCGAGCGCCGCGCCGATAAACAGGCCGGGAGCGAAACGGGGTGTTATTTCCAAAATGACGCCCATCTTGCTCAGATTGAAGCGGCTGAATATGCCGTCCCCGTCACTGATCATCACAATAGGTTCGTTTTTTCCGTTTGGCTCGGTAAGCTGGGTGATGCGTCCCCTCGCGTAAGCATAGCCGCCGGTACTGCTGTCAACCTTGCCACGCAGAGTGGAAACCCGCCCCAGACCGATATGCAGCTTGAAGTCCGGACCCGGCTTCCACCATACTTTTGCGTTGCCTATCTGGTTGAATTGCACCGCGTTTACAATAACGCCCACATCAACGCCGATATTTGTGGAGGAGGCGGAAAACGCAAATTCAAAATCAGGCTGATCGCCGTACGATGCCTGAACAGTGGATCGCAGTTCGTCATTTTTATAATCATAAAACAACGGGACCCACACCGCTCGTCCCCAGCCGTTCATCCGCATCTGTGAAAATCCCGGCGCCGCCAGACACACGGTCAATATTAATGCGCATAACACTTTTTTCATATAAGCCTCCTTTTTTACTACTGGGCGTTTTCGGCCAAAACTTTCATCAGCTCTGCTTCCATGTCGTGTCCGTATTCCCAGACAAATACTCCGCCGAGTTTTTTCTCTTTTACAAAATCAGTCAGCAGTTTTATCTGCTGCTGATCGGTGTAGCTGATCCATATATCGCCGTTGTAAATATACGGCGCTTTTGCTATATCGTCCCAGTAACGTTTGTAGCCGGAGCCGGGCTGTAGAAACTTTTTAACTTCGGTCCAGCTTATAGAACCTTCATCAAAAGGTTGAGATTTTGGCACGGACTTGTATGGCTGATATAAACCGGGAGTATCCTCATAATCACCGGCAGTGACGCCCTGCCATGCGTGTCCGTAAAATCCCACGCCCAACATTATTTTTTCCGGCGGCACTCCCGCCCAAAGATATTCATCTAATGCCTGCTCGGTACTCCAGCCGCCCCACGCCGGATCATGGGGGTTGTTGGACAGATTTGTGTGATGGCCGGTGGTAGCGCTCCATCCGCCGTAATAGTCGTAAGACATGAGTTTGAGCGAGTCTACAATTCCGGCCGCCGCTTTTATATCATTTGCTTTGGGAAACCAGCCGCTGGCGGGGACTGCTGTGGAAAGTCCGTAACGCTTACCGGTTTTTATGCCCAGTTCGTCCAGCGCATTACGCAAATCCCGCAGGAGAGTGATATAATTCTGTTTGTCGGCAGGCCGCGATTTAATCTCCTGCCCCCACTCCGGCCCCACAGGATATTCCCAGTCTATGTCGATGCCGTCAAGATTGTAGCCCTCCAGCCATTTGCACACATTGGCGATAAAACTCTTTCGCAAATTTGAATCGTTTGCCATGTCGGAAAAACCGTCGGCGCCAAACCCGCCAACTGAAACGTTTACTTTAAGGTGTGGATACTTTTCTTTAAGCGAGGCGATTTCGTCCCAGATATTGGTGAACATGGGGATATCCTCAAGCGGCCTCAGTTCGGGGATATAGGGGAGGGAAACGTCATTTTTATCCAGAAGAGCGAATGAAATGATAATATCGGTCAGGTATTCGCCCTTGATCATGCCGGCATTCCAGTAGGGGCTGCCTCCCTTCTGCGCCGCTTCCGGAATAGGCCATGTTCTTATGTAGCAGGAAACCCTGGGAGCGATTGCCGTTTCGTTATTTGTCATGCTTGCACAGCCGTAAAACCAAAGACATGCGCAAACAAGCGTAATCAATGAAAAATAAAAGATTCTTTTTGCCATAACAGACTCCTTACGAAAGAAATTAAGAGCGTTAGCGGCAATTTGAAGATAGTTAGGTGCTAGAAAAATGTGCGTATTTGTATGTATTTTTTATAGAACTATACAAGAATTATCTCCATGCGGTAAATTCTACCGCTCTTTGCCTGAAAATATATCCTTGTTATATCAGTTTGTCAATATTTTTTTTGTTAGCTGTCATTTTATGACCATTAGCGGTAAATTAAACATTGCTCATTTTCCCCCGCTCTCTATTCACCGTTAACTGTTACTTGTTCACTGTTCACTTCATCCCAAAACCACCTCCACCCTGCAGCTTTCTCCCTTCCTGATTATTGGGATTATTTCCTGCTCTTTCCCGTTTATCAATATCTTTTTCACCCCTTTACTGATATGCCGTGGATTTTTTACCGTTATGTGATATTCGCCGCCGCGGAATCTTCTGACCGCGCCGAATCCGTCCCATCCGGGCGGAATACAGGGGTCAACAATAAGTTTGTCAAAATCGGGACGAATGCCTAAAATATACTGGGTTGCGGCGAAATAACTCCATCCGCCGGAGCCGGTCATAAAAGGATGATGCGCTTCGCCGAACGCAGGATGATCTTTTCCGGTAATGAATTGGCAGGTACTGTACGGCTCGGCTTTGCGTATATCACAGCGGTCGTTCCATGTAGCAGGGCATAGCTGGTTGTACAAAGCCATCGCCTTTTCGCCCCTGCCCAGTATACATTCGGCAATCCATGCCCAGGGATTTGGATGGCTGAAGATTGCGCCGTTTTCTTTCAACCCCGGATACACACGGGTTACAAAACCGACATCGTCGTCAATAACCGTGTAAGCCGGAGCGTTAAGCATAAGTCCGTAGGGAGTACCCAAATACTTTTCTACCGAATCCATTGCCAGTTTGCCGCGTGTTGCGCTGTCTGTACCGGCAATAACCGCCCAAGTGTTGCTTTCCAGATGAACCTTGCCCTGCGCATCAGCGTCCGTACCAATTGGTCTGCCTGTTTTTGTAAAACCCCGCAGATACCACATACCGTCCCAAAGAACTTCACGGCACACAGCGGCGGTTTTTTTATGAATCTGTTTGAAATAAGCGGCGTCTTTTGTTCTTCCCAGAAATTCTGCAAGACGGATAAAGTTATCAAGCGCCCACAGATGCAGAAAACTGACCATCGCACTTTCGCCGCCGCCAAGGTTAAGACAGTCGTTCCAGTCCGCGCGCAAGCCCTGACAAATGCCGTGACTGCCTACCATGCGCTGTGAAAATTCGAGTATTTTTTTACAATGTTCGTACACCGAATCAGGTTCGGCCTCCATGTCAGCGTAAGGCATGATCAGATCTGCAAAAGCGGTGTCACCTGTTTCCCGGATATATTCAACCACAGAAGAGACCAGCCACAACGCGTCATCGCTGCAAGCGTCCTGCAGCCCGTGTATGACGGATTTTCTGCCCGGAGTAGGAATCACTGTGGGGCTTTTGAAGTTGTTTTTCTTTTTTCCCTCAAACCATTCAGGCTCAAAAAGGTGTAAGGCGTAACCTTCGCTTACCAGCGCTTTCAAAAGCTGTACCAGCCGCTCGCGGCATTTTTGCGGATTACTGGGAATTACACACATCGCGTCTTGTGAGGTGTCACGGTAACCAAGACCGGTGCGGCCTCCCACCTCTATAAAACTGGCAAAGCGGGAAAACATCACGTTAATTTCGCTTTGATACAGCGTCCATATATTGAGCATGGTGTCCATATTGCTGTTAGGTGTATTTATTTGCAGCTGAGACTGTTTCTCACGCCAGTAAGCGCCAAGTTCTGACAAAACCGCGTCCCGCGCCTGAGGGGAAGCGAATTGTTTGCGTATGCGCAAACCTTCTTTGTGGTTTCCTTCGCCGAGCATAAAGCAGAGCCGTTCATTTCGCCCTGCGTCTATGGAAAATTTTTTATGCAGCGCGGCGCATTGGTTGCCGCCCTGCCAATTTGCTCTCCCGGCGAGTTCCCCTTTTTCTACCGCTTCAGGGTTGTTCTCACTTCGCCAAATACCTGTAAATCGTTCCCGCTCTGTCTCAAAGCCGTCTGCGTCAACATCCGATGTAAAAAACTGAAAACTGTCTTCTTCGTAGTGAAGTTCCTGCTGAATGACGCCGTCTTTGTACGATGCGCCGGCGCAGTACAACGTAGACTGAAAATTTTTATTGTCGCCGTCAATTAGATGCCAACTCATCTCGGCGTATGAAAAAACGCTGATTTTTCTGGGTTTGCCGCTTCTGTTTTCAATTTTGATGTCCCACAATTCCGCATCGGCGCCGCGGGGGATAAACAGGGTCTGTTCCGCGAAAATGCCGCTGTATTCACACGAATACACCGAATAGGAAAGACCGTGCCGGGCTTTGTAACATTCAACCGGCTTTGCCGTCGGATGCCAGCTTATACTCCAATAGTCGCCCGTTTCGTCGTCTCTGATATACACATAATGACCGGGACGGTCGGCGGGAACGGCGTTTCCCCTGAACCGGGTAATCCGGTGATGTTCCGCGCTTTTATAGAAAAGATACCCCCCGGCGGTTTGATTAAAAACACCCGCCATGTTTTCCGTACCTATATAATTAGTCCAGCTCATGGGCGTATCGACCCGTTCAATCACATATTCGCATTTTTCATTGTCAAAATAACCGTATTTCATGAGTTGATATTGACACCTAATGCGTTAGGTGTCAATATTTTTCTTTAAATTTTTATTGACACCTAACAGAAAATGGAAATACAATAATTCAGGAGGACTAGTATATGATTAATAAAATGAAAATTATGAGCTTTATTCTTGTTGCATTGGCAGTCGTATTTGTTATTGCGACTGTATTTGTATTAAACGGCTGTAAAAAGAAAGATAGGGCAGACGGAAAAACCGTGATAACTGTCTTAAATTACACTGATTTAACGACAGCTAACGCGGCTCCGGCCCAAAAATGGCAATGGGACACTTTTCTGGCGGCAAATCCGGACGTAGCTCTCCAGAAGGAAGACCTTTACAATGAACCTTTTCACGAGAAAGCCGCAGCCTATGCCGCATCGGGAAATGTTCCGGATGTGCTGTTTGTCTGGCCGGCGGGGCGCTCGACTCCGTTACACGAAAAGAGGCTGCTGAAAGACCTTATGCCCTTTATCCAAAGGGAAAATCTGCGAAGCAGGTACCTGCCATTAGTCCTGGATACAAGTTTGCAGGCTTCCGGTTATCTGGCTATGATTCCACAGGCTCTTACCGCCAGCCACGCGTTTTTTGTAAACTTGGAAGTACTGAACGCCTGCGGACTGAAGCCCGCGAAGACTTATGATGAGCTCAAGGCGCAGGTTCCATTATTAAAAGCCAAAGGTTATGAGACTGTGATTATGCCTAATAAGGACACTTGGGTTATGCAGAGTTGTCTGTTTTCCATGATCGCCGGACGTTTCTGCGGAGAAGGCTGGGAAAATAAGATTCTTTCAGGGCAGACAAAATTTACCGACAGCGACTTTGTCGCGGCTCTTGACTTTATCAGACAGCTCTACGCGGACGGAGTACTTGCTCCCTCATCTTTGGGCATAGACTACGGAGAAGGTCCCGGTTTGTTTTCAACTAACAAAGGCGCCTATTACATAGACGGTGACTGGCGGGTAGGAGATTTTCTTACCAACAGAGAAACCGGCGAAGCGCTGTTTACTTCCGCCCGGCAAAAGAACCTCATGATTACGGTATTCCCCGACATCGCCGGCGCGAAGATCAACAAATCTAACTCGACCGTTTTGGGTACAGGCTGGGCGATGAGCGCTTCTATCCCAGCCGGCTCCGAGCGGGAAGACGCGGCATGGCGGCTCATTAAGTGGCTGTCGGGGGTGGATGTTGAAACGCGTATGCTGGTAGACGGAGGGCTCTCGACTCCTTCGCGCACGGATATCGACTACAGCAAATTAGACCTTGAACCGTTGCAGATAATGGTCGGAAATCTGGGCAAAGAGTACAAAACCGCCACTGTCGTTATTGACGACGTATTCCACGCCGATGTGTACAACCCGATCAACGACGGCCTTGTGGAACTGGGCCTGCGCACCAAGACGGCAGCGCAGGTAGCCGCCGAAACTCAGAAGGCTTTTGACACATGGAAGGCCGCTAATAGGTAGAGAAGTCATTGTTGTTATGTGAAAATTGATAAGGGGTAAGATTGATGAAAAAGGGTAATAAAAGACTGGAAGAACGTGTTTCATACCTCATTCTTGTTGTTCCGGCTTTGGCCGTCTATCTGTTTGTAGTCGGTTTTCCTACGATATTTTCCGTAGGCCTCAGTTTAACCGACTATTCAGGCGGCAGAGTTTTTGGCAGCACGGACTTTGGGTTTGTGGGGCTGAAAAGTTACAAAGCTGTTTTTTTAGACAGCTATTTTTATTTGTCGCTGAAAAACAATATGTGGATAGTGCTTGTATCGGTTTTTGGTCAGATTCCCCTTGGTTTTTTTCTCGCCTATATTCTTTCGCGCGGTCTTATAAAGGGAACGGATTTTTTTCAGACTGTAATCTACCTGCCCAATATTATTTCCGCCGTTATTATCGGTATTTTGTTTAACAAATTCTTCTTAAGCGCCAACAGCGTTTGGCTGGAAATTCAGAGGATATTTAACCCCGCCGCGGAATATGTGGCGGGTAAAAATCCCATGCTTCCGGTACTGATAGTGGTGCTATGGATGTACACCGGAACTTATGTGATCATATTTCTGGCGAATCTGCAAAAAATTGACACTTCAATTATCGAGGCCTCAAAGATAGACGGCGCAAGTGAGATGCAGACTTTGTATTACATCATTCTTCCGGCTTTGTCAGGTGTAATTGTTACCTGCGCGATTCTGGCGATTTCGGGCTCTCTTAAATCATTCGATCTTATCTATGTAATGACGCAGGGAGGGCCTGCCCACCGGACAAGCCTGCTTGCGTTGTACATGTATGAAAAAGCGTTCAGGGGCGCGCCGAATTATCCTGTGGCCAACGCCATTTCAACGGTAATGATGATTATCAGTTTTATGTTAATCGTCATTACCCGCTCTGTTGAAAAATTTTTTGCCGGCGAGGAGTAGTTATGGCCGATATACGAAAAACAAATCAGATTTCGCTTTTTTTGATGTATTTTGTGGTAATAATTTTCGCTATTCTTGCCATATACCCCGTCTTTTGGGTGATAATTCAGGCGTTTAAAACCACGCAGGAGTATATGACTACCAGCAAGCTCTCATTTCCGCAGCGCTGGTATTACAATAATTATCCTTTGGCATGGGAGATGGGAAAATTCGGCATACTGATATTGAACAGTCTTTTATATACCTCCGTTACGGTGACATCGGTAATTATATTAAGTTTTATGGCAGGTTTTGCCTTCGCCAAACTTCCTGCAAAACTGACGCCGTTTTTTCACGGCCTTTTTATCATTGGAATTCTTCTGACCTTACAGTCAATTCTTGTTCCCCTTTACCTGATGATTAACGCGGTGGGACTGTACAACACCCGGCTGGGAGTGCTTATTCCGTACATCGGCATTGGTCTTCCCTTTGGGGTTTACCTGAGTACCGAATACATAAAATCAATACCCGAATCGGTGATAGAGTCGGCGCGGTTAGACGGGGCAAGATACCTGCGTATCTTTTGGAGTATTATCATGCCGATTGCCGCCCCGGTTGCGGCAACAGTGGCTATTTTAAGCGTTACGGGAACATGGAACGAATTTATGCTGATTAACATTTTAGTTTCCAAGACAGAACTTAAATCCCTGCCTGTGGGCATAAATCAGTTTTCCGGCGCGCGCGCGTCGGATTTCGGCAAACAATTTTCCGCCCTCGCTATAGGCATGGCGCCGATGATTACGTTTTATTTAATTTTCAGGAAGAAGATAACCAAGGGAGTGAGCGCGGGTGCGGTTAAGGGATGATTAACAATTTGTACCGGGCTAACGACACTATGAAAAAGTGTTAGCACGTACCTTGCGTGACCTCGGAGATAAAAAGCCTATAGCTTCGTATTTATCGCGCGGTTTATCATTTGCTGAACTTCTGTATTCGCGTTCTGTGCTGTTATTGAAGTATTTGGATTCATATTCGGAAATACACGGAATATTTCATCGGCAAAAGCCTGACCTATATATGTGATATCTTTAAAATCCAGAATAACCTCTTTAAATAATTCAAGTCCGCTTAGAATACGGCGCGCCTGCGAGCGTGATACCAAATCATCACTGTTTGCAAAATGTACAGGTACCATCGTTTTGTCAAAATCGCCGGGTATTTCAGTTGAAAATTTATCAAAAACCGATTTGATTTTTCTGGTACTGTTATTCGCCAGACCCATGTAAACCAAAGTGGAAAATTTTGTTTTGCTCGTTTTTACCGGATTATTTTTTTCGGGGCTTGAACCAAAAATTATTCCGCCGGAAACAATCATAAAATCATCAAAAACTTTGGAAACAAAAAAAATGCCCTGCCCGGAATGCCGCGTTTTATCGGTTGTCCGTTTGCCCTTGGTCAATTCAAGCAGAGCGTCTTTTTCTTCCAATAATTTAAATTTTGTTTTAATGTTTTTAAATATGCCGATTCCATTATCAGAAATTGCTAGTGAGGTGAATATCCTGTTTTCGTCAATAACTACGCGGATGTTTCCACCTTTGGAATGTTCTATGGCGTTATTGAATATTTCTAAAAATCCGTAAGTCCACATGCGTCTGACATTTTCAGGGAGCATTGAAAAATGTTTTTTTATATCATTTTCCCATACGAAATCTTCGGATAAAGAGGCGTTAATTCTGTAATTATATGTATACCGTTTGGACTGCAAAACAAACCGCCCGGATTTTTTTGTTACCAGCTTAAGGGACACCAGTCTGTCGATATGCTTGTACACCGCCGGCAATGAAATATCAAATTGATGTGCGGTCAACGCGGCGATGTTTTCATTTTCAGTTATATTGTTTAATATGAAATCCCTGATTACCTCGCCGCGCTTGCGAACTCCCGGCATAACTCCCTCCTGGTAGAGTAAACCTTATTGATAATCAGTATAAACCTTATTGATGAGGGGAGTCAACCTTATGGGGCTTCGATTTCAGGGCTTTTTTAGACAGATTTGCGGAAAAATGTATACCTAAAAAAGAATTTGTAGAGATAGCGTATTTCGAATATAACGAGCTACCCTCCGTGAGGGGTCTTTTTGTAAAACTTTAGCTGTTACGGACTAGTAGTGTCGTTCAGGGATGAGCGACACTAACTATAGCATTAGCTGCTATCAAAGCGTGTACTATGACGGCTTGGGGGGTTGACAAGTTTGCACAGAAAGGGCAAAATTATACCTATGAGCGTAAAAACCCCCTGCCGCAGGGTATGCTCAACCGAGCCACGAAGTGGCGTCGTACCAACGTACCGAAGGTACACAGTTCCCATCTTGATGCGGCTGTTTCCACGGCTAACCCCGTAGGGGTGAGCACGTTAAGCCCCAAGTGTCAGGCATCTTTTTCAGTCTCAATTAAGTAAGGAGTCTCTTATGAAATCCGTAATCAAAACCCTATCTTTTCTATTTATTCTTTGCTCATTGCTAATTGTTACTACCTGTTCCCTTCCCGACGAAGCCACCGGCACGTTTTCTATTACAATCGGCGGGAGCGGAAGCAGAAAACTCTTGGACTGGGACTCGTCGGTTAACAGCGACCAGCTTACGCATATCATAACCCTCAGCGCGCAGGGCAGCGAGCAGGGCGGCCCGCAATCAAAAACAATTCCGGCGGGCGGCGGTACTGCCACTTTCTCGGTTGTTCCCGGTACATGGATTATCACTGTGGAAGGCAGGCAGGACGGGGCGAACGGAGCATTAAAGTCCTATGCCGAAAAAACGATAAACGTCAACGCGGGCAAAAACGACACTGTGCGTATAACAATGGGCGAACCGCCTAAGCCGCCTAAGATAGATCAGAACATCACCGTTTCCACCACTGCCGATTGGGACGCCGCTATCGACATAATCAAAAACGGCGGCGGTAACATAAACTACATCATTGAGCTTACCGGTAATTTTACCGTGCCCGGCAGCACCGCCTATACCTTCGGCAATGTCTCCGACATTAATGTAACCCTCACCGGGAACCAGACCCTGACCCTGAGCAGTCCAGGCAATTTGCTTCGCCTTTACGGTAATCAGAACGTTATTTTGCAGGACGCTAAACTTAAAGGATACTATTCCAATAACACAGCGATTGTTGATATGTCCTACACTTCCGGCACTTTTACCATGAACGGCAGCTCCTCAATATCAAACAATACTTCCGGCTACAGCGGCGCCGGGGTGTATATGAGCGGCAGCAGCGTAACCTTTATCATGAACGACACCGCTTCAATATCAGCCAATTATGCCAGCGGCAGCTACGTCAAAGGCGGCGGGGTGTATATGAGCGGCGGAACCTTCACCATGAACGACACCGCCTTAATATCAAACAATAATGCCCATTCCGGCAGCGGGGCGTATGTTACCGGCGGCACTTTCACCATGAACGGCAGCGCCTCAATATCAAACAATACTGCCAGCGGTTACTTCGGCGGCGGCGGGGTGTATGTTGAAGGCAGCACAGCCTTCAACATGACCGGTGGAACCATTTCAGGTAATCGTGCCAATAACAGCGCCGAAAACGGCGGCTCTGGCGGCGCTGGGGTGTATGTTTACAGCGGCACCTTTACCATGACCGGCGGAAAAATTGTAAGCAATTCCGTCAGCGACGGCTACGGCGGCGGGGTGTATGTTTACAGCGGTACCCTTACTATAAACTCTCCGGCAGTACCGGAAGATATAGCTGGCAATAATCTCGGCTCCCCCTACCTTAGCCTCAGAAATGTCTGTTGGTCCAGCAGCGGCGGCGGCATAGTTACCATCGACGGCGTCGTCTTTACGTCAACTGGCTGGTAATAAGGACGCGCCGGTGACGGGAGGAGGCGCAAACGGTAGCTGGTACCGGTTTTTGCTTGTGGTGTTCGTAGCTGGACACCACAAGATATGGTATAGGGAAAGAAATTCCCTTAATCGAAACAAACAGGAGAGAACATGATAAGTCGATGTAAACAATTATTTTTTATAGCGGCCCTAACGGCAGCGTTAGTCACGCCGCTGTACGCGCAGACCGCGCAGAAGATGGAAAACCTGCTCAATAATCGATCAATTACCTGGGCGCAGGCTTCCGCTTTTGCGCTGGAAGCGTCAGACAAGCTTTTGTCAGGCACTGAGGATGAGGCGTTCCGCTTTGCGCAGGAACAGAAGTGGCTTCCAGAAAACGCGGCGTCCCACGAGCCGGCACAGCTTGACGGTATAGCGCTCCTCCTTATGGGTTCCTTTGATCAAAATGGCGGTATGTTTTATTTGCTTACTAAGAATGCTCACTATGCGTACCGGGAACTGGTGTACAAAAATGTTATTCAGGGGAAAAGTGATCCGGAAATGCTTGTTTCCGGGGAAGAATTCCTCTTTATGATAAACAGGATACTTTCTGTTAAAGAAGCGGAAACAGAGAGCGCGCAGCGGAAAGAGGAGGCCCGGCGGCGGGCGGAAGAGGAACGGCTTGCCAGGGAAATCAACGCGCAGCTGGCCGCTCAAAATGTGGCGGATACAACAGTCAGCGTTACTAAAGAAGGGGTCACGATCAGCCTTTCCAATATTCAGTTCAGGGCGAATTCCGCGGAATTGGTTGCTTCAGAACAGACCAAGATACGGGAGATTGGGCGCATTCTGGAAACAGTGCCGGGACGGAGCATCCTCATAGCGGGGCATACCGCTCTGGCGGGTACGCGGGAAGAACAACTGCGAACCAGCCGGGAACGGGCGCAGGCGGTTGCCAACTACCTGATATCCCTGCGGGTACGGACGACGGCGGAAATAACGGTGCAAGGTTTTGGGGCTGACCGGCCTGTTGCCGATAACACTACTCCGGAAGGAATGGAGCGGAACCGGCGCGTGGAAATAACCATTATACAGGGCGGAGGTGCCAGATGAAAACAACAACAGGGTCTTTGCGAATATCTTTGCGCTGTCTTTTAGTGGTTGGGTTTATCCTGACTCCGCTGTGTTCTCTTGCCGCCATGGATTATGGGCTGCTCTTTGACAACAACGTTTCTTATGATGCGGCCGGAGACGAGGGGGAAACAAAATATTCGGGAACGCTCGTTCCGTGGTTTTCTATGCCCATAGAAGAAACAGCGGACTTGTATATCTCCGCCGGAGCGGCAGCAAAGTATGAAGACAAAAAATGGAACATTATACCGGAGCTGCTCCGTACAGAAGCAACCCTGCGTATGGGAGAAGACGGCGAACTTCACATAGGACGAATGCCTTACTCCGATCCGCTTGGTTTTGTTGTTTCCGGCCTTTTTGACGGAGCGCGGTACAGCCATGATTTGGCGGACGGATCAAGGCTGGGCGCTGGAGTCTGGTATACGGGCTTTCTCTATAAAAAGAGCGCAAACATCACCATGACTCAGGATGAGCTTGTCTCCTACAATGCTCCTGTTGAGTACGCTAATTTCCTGGACACATATTTTGCGCCCCAGCGTGTGCTTGCCGCGGCGGACTGGGAACATCCGGGAATAAACGAGTTTATCAGACTGCGATTGACCCTTGCCGGCCAATTCGATCTTTCCGGCAGCGATATTCTGTACCATACCCAGTACCTTATGGCAAAGGCGATGATGCCTGTACAGGCTTTTGTCTTTGAGCTGGGAGCCTGTCTGGAACTGGCGGAAATGGAAAATCTCTATCAATTTGCTTTTGCCGGTGAACTGGGAATTGGCTGGCCTCTGCCCACATACCTTAATGACAGGCTGATGTTTACCGGACGATTTTCCAGCGGAACGAACGATGATGATTCTACTATTCGCGCTTTTGTTCCCATTACCTCAGAGCCGCAGGGAAATATCATTAAGGAAAAGATTTCCGGGCTTTCAACAATCAAACTGGATTATTCGGCGCGGCTGTATTCAACACTTTCAATCAGCCTCACAAGTATGTATTTTATCCTCAGTGAGTTAGATACCTATCAGGGACCGCCTGGTGGGAAGGACGGATATTTTTTAGGGAACGAGTTTTATGGGAGAGCGATCTGGAGTCCGCTCTCTGATCTCCGGATCACGGCGGGAGGGGGCATATTTCTGCCATCTCTTGGAAACGCGGACAAGAACGGAGGAAACTTCTGGCGGGTTGACTTGGGCGTTCTGCTGGCGCTGTTTTAACAGCTGGCGCTGTTTTAACAGCTAGCGCTGTTTTAACAAAGGAATTTGTGATGAAGACAAAAAAAACAATAACAAAGGGGTATGCGATGAAAAAGACAATAATGACGATCATTTTTTTGGCGGTGCAGTTTGTGTGCGCAGCGCTGGTGTTCGGGCAGAACGGCGTGATTAAGGAACTGTCGGGGACGGTGGAACTAAAGCGTGCCGGGCAGACGGCGTTTGTGCCCACCAAAGCGGGAGACACGGTAGCCAAAGACACAATAGTGTCCACAGGCTTTAAGAGCACCGCCCTCATCACCGTGGGGAGTACAGTACTAATGGTACGGCCGTTAACCCGGCTTTCCCTTGCCGAGATAAGCGAGGCGGCGGGAACTGAGACGCTGAACGTAAGCCTTCAGGCGGGAAGGGTACGGGTAGATGTAAACCCGCCCGCGGGAACCAAAGCGGTGACGACGGTACGCGGACCCAGCGCCACCGCTTCCGTGCGTGGAACGAGTTTTGAGTTTGACACGCGGAACCTGACGGTACATGAAGGAGTGGTAGCTTTCCGCGGAAGCCGCGGCGCAGTGATGATGGTAGCCGCCGGTTCTACCAGCCAGTTGACTGAAGACAACAAAGCGGAAGACTCAATTGTAAAGAACGCCGCTGAATTACTGCCGCCTATACCGCAGGGAGCGGACTCCGGCTTTAGCAGTGTTGGATCGGGCATTTCAGGAGCCGGAGAAGTGCATATAAGCATTGAGTATTAGCTGACCGGGGGGAGCTGCTAAATAGTCGCTTTGGTGACCCCTATGATTATTGTCAAGGGGAAAATTAATTTTTTCCCCTTAACCGCTATTTTTTAGCTTTTTCAACATTATAAACGTAACAACCACCCACCCAATTTCCCATGACCGCCCCAGAAATGTATGCCCAAATAAAGCCAGCGCCCCGCCTCTGTGCGCATGTTGGTATAAACTTTCAGGAATACATTGTCCCCGGATTTATTGACACACATATTCACGGAACCGGCGGCTTTGGAACGGATGATTTCTTCTACCAACTTCTTCACGCTTTCATCAAAATCAAAACCCCGGCAACCGGCAGAGAATAGCGCTCGTTAGGTGCAAATGCTTTATCCGTCAATAAATCCCGGCAGGCAAATGGAATGGTCACTTCGGTCACGCTTTGATTGTGGTTCAGCACAAAGACAAATTCCGATTCTCCTTTTATCCGCCGGGCGGCTTCGATTCCTTCCTGCGGCGGGAAAACAGGCGTTATACCACATTCATCGCAGATTAAAGCGGTAAAGCGGTCTAAAAAGGGCGCTTCGGGACGTGAGCCTAAATACCATACTTGACCCTTGCCGTAACTGTTGCGGCAAAGGGCAGGGGTTCCGGCGTAAAAATCGTCCGCATAACGGGCGATTACTTCCGCTCCTTCGGTGTGGATGATGTCGCAGAGTAAATCCGCTTTCCATGTTCCGGCCAATTTTCCCTCTGAGCAGACAAGCCTGTTAAACTGATCCGCCGGAAGGGCATCGGTTTCTTCTACCCACAGACCGCAAAGGGAGCGCAGTTCTCCGGGATAGCCGTCAATGGTAACCAGATCATATTCGTTAACCATGCCGGAAAAATAAGTGGTAACCAGTATGCCCCCTTTGCTGACAAACTCTTTCAGCTTGTCGGCGACGCCCGGTTTAACCATGTAGAGAATCGGGGCGCAAAGAATTTTGTAAGTGTCCAGCGGGGTATTCATGCCGATTACATCAACAGAAATGTTCTGTTTTGCGAGGGCGTCGTAAAAACGGAATACCTCTTCTGGATAATTCATGTTCACAGTCGGACCTGCGGATAAAGAGGCTGCCCACCAGTTGTCCCAATCATAAAGGACTGCCGCATCCCCCGCAAGGCGGCTGCCTGCAAAAGAGTCACCAAGTTTTTTTAGTTCCGCCCCAAGCTCGGCGGTTTCCCTGAACACACGGGTATTTTCATGGCCGCAGTGGTCGATAACTGCCCCGTGGAATTTTTCGCAGCAGCCGCGCGAACGGCGCATCTGGAAAAACATCACCGTGTCCGAGCCGTGCGCCAGCGCCTGATAACTCCATAATCGCATAACGCCGGGGCGTTTAAGTGAATTGTACGGCTGCCAGTTGGTAACACTGGGCGTTTGTTCCAGCAGGAAAAACGGTTTGCCGTCCCCGCAGCCGCGCATAAGAGCGTGATTCATTGCGGTGCGGGTATATGGGGTTCCCGGAGAAGGGTAGTTATCCCACGCGATAAAGTCCATGTTTTTTCCCCATTTCTGATAATCCAAATCCCAAAAAGTTCCCATCAGATTGGTAGTTACCGGTATATCGGGGGTGATCTCCTTTAACACTTTGGCTTCGGCAAGATAACAGTCCAGCACGCTGTCGGAATTGAAGCGCCTGTAATCAATGGACTGTATCTGACAGGAGGTGCGGTTATGCGCCCATTCTCCGCCTAAGTGGCTGGGAATGACAATCTCATTCCAATCATAATAAGTATGTCCCCAAAAGTGAGCGTTCCACGCTTCATTTAACGATTCGATGGTTTTATATTTTTGTGCCAGCCATTTTCGAAAAGCTTTTTCGCAGGTTTCGCAGTAACAAAAGCCGCCGAATTCATTGGAGACATGCCACGCGATAAGGTTGTCAAGTTTCCCGTAACGTTCCGCCAGCTTTTGCGCCAACTGCGCGGAATATTTTCGATATACAGGGCTGTTGGGGCAGGAATTCTGCCTGTCGCCGAATTTGCGTTTGGAGCCGTCCGTATTAACACGAAGCACCTCAGGATATTTACGCGCCATCCAAGCCGGATGTGTCGCAGTTGCTGTAGCAAGGCATATTTTCATATCCGCGGCGCTTACAGTTTCGATTATTTCGTCAAGGACGGAAAAATTATATTCGTTTTCCGAAGGCTGAAGCGCTGCCCAGCTGAAAACATTTATCGTTAGTGTGTCGACACTTGCCATGCCAAAAAGACGCATATCTTCTTTCCATGTTTCTTTTGGCCATTGTTCCGGGTTGTAATCACCGCCGTAGAGTATCTTGTTCATTTTTTTTCCTCATATATGGGAGTACGTCAGGGAGCTTCCATGCTCCAGAGTTTAACTTTGTCTTTTACCAACTGGGTCAAAGCTTTGTTCGCATCCTCAATTCCCATTGCGCGTAAGTCCTGAACGATCTTCTGCCATGCGGCGTCAAAATTCGACGGCCTTCCCAACACGATGTTGGCTAACGCGTTCTTCATGTATTCGTCCGCCTCAGTTACCTTTGCGTTCAAATCCGGCGGCAGAGTATACTGCCACGCCTGACCGTGCCTTGATATGCCAAGCGATTCTGTAGAGGGGAACAGGTCTGTCCACATTTCCGCTCCGTAAGCCGCCAGAGTCTCTCTTTCCACCGGCAGGTAATTCTTCTTGAGTGTTTCCGGGCTGTCGCGTGTAATGAAATTTCCGGTTGAATCAATATAGCCCCTGCCGCGTTGCGGGAACGGGTGTACCCAGCGTCCGACTCCTGTCTTTTTGCTGTAATCCGGGTCTGTGTCGGCACGGCGCTGTTCTTCTTCGGGGACTACGCGCTTCCCGTCAATTATCTGATAGTTAACTCCTTCAATTCCCCAGTTAACCAGTTTCTGAGCTTCTTCCGAACACAGCCAGTCAAGAAATTCAAACGCGCGTTCAGGGTCTTTGCAGCTTGAAGAAATTGCGATTCCCCAGCCGCCGGAAAATCCGGGGTCCATTAATGAGGCGGCTTTATAACTTTCGTTGATCGTTATGGGAAGATAGGCGTATGTCCTTTCAGCCATACCGTCGTTTATCAGCGATGAACGCGCATCTCCGTATCCCCAGCCGGGATAGGCAATGCCAAGCACTCTGCCTGCCGCTATTTTCGCCTTCCACACATCTTCTTTCTGTGTAAATGATTCGGGGTCCAGTATTCCTTCGGCATTCATTCTGTTAAGCCATTTGTAATATTCTTTCGCCTGTGGATGTAAAAATTTATAGTACGCTTCCAGCGAGTCTTGATCCACCAGCCACTGCCCGTCGTCCGGGTAGCCAAGCAGGAAGCATGAAGGGTTGGAAAGATCAATATACCACTGCCATGTGTCGATTAACAGAGAAAAACCAATTGTCTTTTGCCCTTTAATCGTCGGGTATTTTTGCAAATAGGACTTTATCGCCTGCTCGTAATCGCTCAGCGTCTGCATTTTAGGGTAACCTAGTTCTTTTAATACAGCGTGTTGAATCTGCATAGTTCCGTCAGCAGCCCACATGCCGTTCTTTACAGGATAAGTTCCCACATTGTAAATATGCGGGTCTTCCGTTGTGTTACGCAGCCTTGGCAGCAGATCGCCGTACAGCTCTTTTATGTATTTTCCTCTTTTTTCTATCAGGCTGTCCAGAGAAATAATTGCGCCTGCTTCTATAAGCAGCCCAAGATTTCCTTTTGCGAAAATCAAATCAGGATACTGCCCGGACGCTATCATTAAAGGTACCGCCTGCTGATCGCCGCCTACGGGACGGTCTACAGACAGCGAAACTCCGGTCATTCTGGAAATTTCCGCCGCTACCGGATCGTTAAATGGCATATCCTCGGTAGCGTCAAGGTTAAAGAAGGTGAATATTATCGGGGTTTTTGTCCCCGCCGTTGTCTCCGTCGACCCCGCCTTCTTGCATCCCGCCGCCATGAATACTGCCGCAAGGACCGCCGCAATCAGTAATAATTTCTTTCCTTTACTCATTTTTATCCTCCGTTTATATTTAGTAACATTTAAAAACTTCAGTTTTTAAATGTTTTCATAACCTTAATGAAGAAAACCGCATTGTGGTTTTCTTCGAGGAACATTCGAACCATCATACCAAAGGTATGCGGTTCGCAAAAATCCAACCGGGATTTTTAGAAGTTCCATTATTCTTTTACTGCTCCAAGAGTAATACCTGAAACAAAGTACTTCTGTAAGAAAGGATACACGATTAAAATGGGAGCTGTCGCTATAACTGTAATGGCCATTTTGATCGCTTCCGGGTTTCGCTTTGCCGAGCGCAGTCCTTCGGAATAAATATCCGTAGCGTTACCTACCGCCTGCGCGCTGTCAAGAATTTTCATTAACTCAAACTGTAAGGTGGAAAGCCCTTTGACGGCCCGTGTGTACAGGTAAGTGTCGAACCAACTGTTCCATTGTCCTACCGCGACAAACAGGGCTACCGTTGCAAGAACAGGTTTGCAAAGCGGGAAGATGATTCTGAAAAATATCACCACATCATTTGCTCCGTCCATTTTTGCCGATTCCTGCAGTGAAAACGGTGTGTTGTCAATAAACGCACGGATCACCACAACATTAAACGCGCTGATAAGTCCCGGAATAATGTAAACCCAAAAGTTGTTTATAAGCCCAAGATTTCTGATAAGGAGGTAATCGGGAATCATGCCGCCGCCGACATACATTGTAATTACCAGAAAAACGGTAAAGCTGCGGCGGAAAATAAAATCCTTGCGGCTGAGAGTAAAGGCAAACATGGCGCAGCAAAGAACGCTGGTAACCATACCGATAACAGTCCTTAGTACGGATGTGCGGAAGGCCGCCGGTAAATTGCTTCCACCTTCAAAAAGACCGGTATAATTACTTATTGTAAAAACTCTGGGCAGAACATGAATGCCGCCCTTTACAGTATCAATCGGGTCGTTAAATGATTTTGCGACTACGTTCAGAAAAGGGTAAAGAGTAACAAGAATTACAAGACACATAAAGAGCAGTATAGCGATATCCACAAGTGTTTCTTTTTTCCGGCCGGTGAAACGCATATCTTCTCCTTTAAAAAAGTCTTCCCGAGCCGGATTTCTTTGCCAGATGATTGGCAATGAAAAGCAGAAGAATACTGACCACAGATTTGAATATACCGATGGCGGTTCCGTAGGAATACCTGAACAAACCAATGCCGAAATCAAGTGCGTATTTATCCAGTACCAGCGCTTTTGTCGAGGTTACCGCGTTGCCCAGCAGGAACTGTTTTTCAAACCCGATGTTGATAATATTGCCGATACTTAAAACCAGCAGAATTATAATCGTGGAACTGATCCCCGGCAGTGTTATGAACCATATCTTCTGGAAGCGGTTTACCCCGTCAATTTCCGCCGCTTCGTAAATCTGGCTGTCTATACCCGACATGGCCGCAAGATAAATGATCGCGCTCCAGCCCATTTCTTTCCAAATGTCAGCAAACACCACGATCCACCAAAAATATTCCGGCTTGATCATAAAATTGACCGGCTCCGAAAATATTTTGAATGAAACAAAAATTTCATTTAACGGGCCGCTTATCGATAAAAGTGAAGTAACAATGTTCGCGACAACAACCCATGAGACGAAGTGGGGCAGATAGGAAACTGTCTGGGTAAATCGTTTAAATGAAAGAAACCGCAGTTCGTTAAGCAGTATGGCAAAGCCGATGGAAGTGGTAAAACCGAATACCAATCCCAAAACACTCATGCCCAGTGTATTTTGCAGCGCGCGATAAAACAACGGCGCGTGAAAAAGGTCACGGAAATGTTTTAATCCTACCCATGTTTGTTCAAGAAAACCAAGATGCGGCTTATAGTCCTGGAATGCCATGATCCATCCCACAAGCGGGATGTATTTAAATACTGCCAGCCAAATGACAAAGGGAACCGACATCAGCAATAAATATCTCTGTTCGTACAAGGTCTTGTACAGAGAGCGTTTTTGCATGATCAACTATATCAGTGGATTTTTCCGAATAATACCCTAATAATTACAGTAGTTTTCTCTAAAAACTAGAGTATTTTAATCTACGCTGCCTGCGGTCCTTTTTCTGAAAACCAGCGGGCTTTCTCCGACATGTTTTTTAAATTTGGTGTAAAAGTAATCGGTTTCGGTGTAGCCTACAGTGCTGGAAATTTCATAGACTTTCATATTTGTATTTTGTAACAACTCTTTTGCCGCATCTGTCCGCAGCATATCCAGATATGCGTGAAAGTTTTTCCCGGTATAGTCCTTAAAACGTTTCCCCAGATATGCGCAATTATAATTAAAAAGTTCTCCAAGGGTTTCCAGCCTAAGGGGTTCGCTGTAGTTGTTTTTCACATAACTTATTATGCGCTGAAAACTTGAATCGGCGGACAGAAGGGGCAGACATTCACTCATGCGCAGACAGGCCGCTGTCATAGTATCCATAATATCTTTCAAATAGGGAAGTTTCATAATAGCGTCAAAAGTTTCACCTTCGGTTTCCAGCATTTCCGCCATGGCCGGAAATTTCTTTGACATAACGCTGCGGACTTCTATCATTAATACTATACAATCCTGCCGAATTTTCTGTACAGATTTAGGCGAATTATAAAAACCGGCTTCAAGGTACTGAAAAAACGATCGTATCTTTTCTTGATCAATAACCTGTATATATGAACAGAGTTTACCCGTATCTTCGCCGGAGAGCCGCTGCGAGGCATCCTGCTGTGATGTGTCTTCTTCATTTTTTTGCAGGTCGTCAGACGAAATAAATTTTTTCTCTTTATAAAAAAAGATTTTCTTATGTAATTCTTCCGCATCCCGGCAGGTTTTACGGATACCCAAACCATGTTTGGAATAATTTTCCTTCTGACGGCTTCCAAGTGTAATAGCGAACCTGCCGCCGGTTTTTTCCAGATAACCGGATAATTTTTCCAGCAGGCGTTTAATTGTCGGCTCAAGAGTATCTTCAAAAAGAATTACAACGAATTTTCTGTACGGAAAAATATGGCAGTCGTTTTTTGAAAAAAAATCATTTAATTTATTTATAAGCCTGGCGGTTTTCCCCGGAGCGGATTCTCTTTCCGATATAAAAACAGCCTGAACATTTTCGCCGCCGAAACAAAAAGGTCCGTATTTTTTTTCTGTATATGTCCCTTCGATTACTTCAAAAAAATTTCTCCAGCATGGTCCTTCTTTCTTTTCACGCTTTGTTTTTTTTGCAGGAATTGTTTTTTTTACCGGTTTTACCATGTATCAATTCACCTAATTTCATTATATTGTTTCTTTTTAATTACATCAATAAGGTGTAACGGCTAACATAAAACTTAACCATGGAAAACCACCGCTTGCAAATTACCAAAATTATGAATAAAGTACACTATGAAACAGATAAATAGCAAACAATTCCGTAAAAAACTTTTTGTTTTTTACCAGCTATTTTTTTCCGGCCTGCTCCTTGCAGATCCTCTTTCATTTGGTTTAAAATCCGCGCCGCCGGATATGTCTGTTTCATTGAACGGGGTATTACAAGAGCCTGTTTCCACAGCCGATGGCATAAGGCACTTCCAGTTTGAAGCTGACGGAATTTTGCGTTTTAGCGCCCAAGGTTATAAGAGCATTGAGTATCATGTTGAAAGACCGCCCATTAAAAACGGCCTTTTGGAAATTAAGCTTGAAAATGAAAGCGGCGGCTTTGTACTTTTGGGAGAGTATTCGACAGGCGTTCAACCCAAGAGCGCTTATTTTTCGCCGGACGGTCAGCGGCTTTTTGTTCCTCTCCTTGGGCAGATGGGGATTGACGTATTCAGATTTGAACAATTGCAGCAGCAGCAACTCCGGCCTAGAATGGTTTTTGAAAAGCGGCTTTTGATACCTGAAAGCACGGCGGCCGGTTTTGTAGAAGCCTTAACCGATGCAAAGCGGCAGGAACTTTGGATTTCTAATATGGGAGAAAACAAAGTTCATATCTTCGATCTGAATACCCTTGAGTATAAAACTTCTCTGGGAACGGGCGGGATATTTCCCAAAGTTATAGCTCAGAACCCCAGCGGAGATTTGATACTGGTGTCAAATTGGATAAGTCAAGATATCAGCGTCTTTGATTCGGAGACGAAAGAATTGCTCCGCCGTATACCGGTGGGCGGCACGCCGCGGGGCATGGCCTTTTCACCTAACGGAGCTGTACTCTATGTCGCTATTTTTGATGAGCCGGTTATTGCCGTTGTCGATATGACGCAAAACAAGGTAAGTTCCCGGTATCGGCTTTATCAGGGGGAGGGGGCCGCCCGCCATGTTATTTACCATGATGGAAAACTTTATGTTTCGGATATGTATCGTGGTACGGTTAATATCCTCGATGCGGCTACAGGGGCGCTGCTGGTTTCCCGTCGTATCGGGCCAAACATCAACACAATAGTTCTTTCGCCGGACGGCAAACGTGTCTTCGCTTCTTCCCGCGGGCGGAATAATCCGAAAGATTACACCATACCCGGTCCTGAGTTAGGTGCAATTTATATATTGAAGGCGGACGATCTTTCGCCGGAAGAACGTATTTGGGGACGTAACCAGCCGACAGGACTTGCAGTTTCTCCTGATGGGAAGTATATGGTTTTTACGGATTTCCTCGACGCAAACTTGGAATTGTATATGATTAAACGTTAGATATACTTCTTTTGTTTATCAGTAAAGAATGTGTCTTTTCCTGCGACCGTCTTCTTAATGATTTTATCGCCTTCATCTGTGAATTTTTTACTGTAATTATGAACTTTCAAAAAACTCCTTATCTCTCCGCTGATAATGTCAGGTGATATTTTCAGAATATTTTGAATGGCATCATTAAAAATAAACGGAATTGCCTCGTGTAAATCCTTTACTTTTTCCTCAGGAATTTTTCCCGTAACAGACTCCGGGGAAATATCTGCTTTCCATAAAATCTCGTCAACATAGGCGTTTCCTATGCCTCTTACGACATGCTGATCGACTAAAACAGCTTTGATGTTTTTCCTCGCATTTTTTTTCAGTACGCCTTTAAAATATTCAAGAGTAAAAGTATCCGCCAAAGCGTCCGGTACATCGGAAAATTTTGCGTTCAGAGTTACCTTGCACCTTTTATCTTTGTCGGCAATGACAAGATTTTGAGCGTCTTCAAAACAAAGGCTTATCATTTTTACCGGGTTTTTATCAACTCCATTCCGATCTATGATAGAAAAATTGCCATGCATCATTAGGTGAACATTGAAACTGTTTTTGTTCTCCGTCACAAAGCGTAATTCTTTGCCTTCACGAACAATATCCTGAATGTGTGTTCCGGTGAGTCTTTCGCGAAATAGATTTGGCGTGTCGATTTTAAGGGGATCAACTATTGTCACTGATTCGATCCTTTTGGAAAGAAGCCTCTTTTTCAGGTTTATAGAAAATACATGCAAATCCGGTAATTCAGGCATAATGGTAACCTCGCTTTGTATATCTATGCTAGCATAACAATGAGCAATGAGCAATGAGCAGTGAACAATTATATAGTTAACAGTTAACAGTTAATGGTTAATAGTGAAGCAGAGAGCAGGGGGCAATATTATGTTAACACAAATTTAGATAGGACTATGCTCTTTTTTATGCTATAATCATTTTATGAGTCAGACGAAACTTGATATATTGGTTGATATTTTAAAGGATGCGCCGGATGAGGTGTTTGTTCAGCCGCACAATGTGCCGGACCCGGATGCGATAGCTTCCAGCTTGGGTTTGTATTACTTGCTTTCGCAGCGGGGTATAAAAAAACTTGCCATTGTTTACGATCAGGAAATAGAGAAGGCCAATTCCCTGAAGATGCTTGAGTTGTTCAATGTGCCTGTTATCCGTGCCGCCGACGCACATACTTTGGGAACCGAGGATTGGGCTGTGCTGGTAGACGCTCAGAAAGGGAACTCCAACATTACAGACCTTCCCACAGATGAAGTGGCGGCCATTGATCACCATGAGTACATGGGCAACATGGGTTACCGCTTTGAAGACATACGCCCGGAAGTCGGAAGCTGTAGTGCGATTATTGCGGAATGGTTTTTTGAAAATAACATTGAGCCTCCCAGGGCAATTGCGACGGCTTTGCTTTACGGAATTTTTATGGACACCGATAACCTTACCCGCGGCGTATCGGATTTTGATATCAATATGTTTTATAAGCTCTATAGTCTTTCTGATATGGAAATGATCGTAGAACTCAAGGGCAATGAGATTTCGTATAACGATCTGGAGCTGTATGCCGAAGCATTTAAAACCGTGGAAATATACGACGAGCTTGCCTTTCTGCGTCTAAGAAATGTAAACGATTCTCTTTTGGGCGCCGCCGGAGATATTGTAATCAGCGTCGCCGGAGTAAATATTGTTGTCGCCTACGCGGCAAGGGAAAACGGAATAAAATTGTCGATTAGAAGCGCGTGTAAACAGGTAAAAGCCAACGACCTTGTAAGATTTCTCGTGGAAGGCTGTGGGGTAGGCGGCGGCCACGACAACATGGCGGGCGGCTTTATCCCAAAAGCGAACCTTAGCGCTTCCCGTGTGCTGGATACTTTTTTGAAACACCGGGCGATTGAGTTTTATGAGAAACGCAAGCTAAAGCTTTAGATTTCTAATTTTAAAAACGGGCTTTTCTTTAATTGGGATAAGGATTATACTCCAGTGCCTGATACCTCCGGTCTGGCACCGTTGTTACCAATTGTGTATGTATGGAAGGGCGAACTATAGCGTGAACTTGGCTAAGAAATCGTCAGGAGTGACAGCAGGCACCGGTGATTTGGAAAAGTCCTGTGTATCTCTTGTTATGATATAGTCGGCTTTCTCCCGCAAGGCAATAGCAGCAATAATGGCATCTTCAAAATCATTGAAGCCCAAATTAGCGGCGTTATAAATATCACTTACCAAAGTATCTACCGGCTTAACAATTTCAAGAATATCAAAAATAATATCAACCGCGGTCTTTGTATCTGTATATTGTTTTCTGGTCAAATAGTAAATATCCGTAATGGCGCTTGTTCCGATAATACCATCAGCTTTTTCGTTTACTGCCAACATGAGCACCTTATTGGAATTTTCATAAAAGGGGGCTCTGCATTTAAGAATATCTATGACTATATTGGTATCAAAGAGAATTTTCATTGATCTTTCAGTCTTTCCATTCTGGCTTCTTCCAGCGTCATGGAGCTATTCGCCAGAATGCCTGTAATCCGGTTAAGGGCGGCAAATTTTCTTTTCTGACCGGAGTCTTTGACCGTTTGCTCTGCTGGTTTCAGAAAAGTAACAACCACGTCATATTTATTGTTGACAGGTACAGGTTCTCTAATAGTAACTATCCCATCATCATAGATTCCTTGAACCGCAAACATATTATACTCCTTAGTTCTCTACTATACCATAGTTAATCCATGAATGAAAGAGGCTGCCTGGTGTACTGTTTCCATGCGCTTTGCTGGGTAGCTATTTGCGTATACCGCATGACCTCGATTATCAAGCAATACGAAAAAGTGATAGGAGGCACCAAAGCGATCAAAAAGCGGCTTGGCTTTTGATCGTTTAGAAGAAATTTTCCCAAGAATTCCGTCTACGAATTCTTTTGAAATTTCAGTTTTTTGTCTTCCATCTACAATATTGATTAAATCTATGAACAATTTTACTAAATTAATCTGGCTCTAAGTTGTTTGAATTTTTATTAGTGTCTTTTGCTTATTCGTCTTTAATATAATGTTTACTAAAGTAGCAATAATTGTGCTAAATGTACCAAACAATCCTGTAAGAATAGCTATCGTGAAAATATTTATTGGTAAATCCATATAATTCCTCCTCATATAATTTATCTACATATTGAGCGTTGTCTTACCGCTTCCCCTCCTAATACTCCCAGCCCCCGCTCCAAACAGGCGAGGTGCCGCCCTTGAAATACAGATAAACCCCCGGCCCGACAGTGTTTTCCATGCGCTTTGCGGGGCTGCTACTTGCGTATACCGCATGACCTCGGTCGTCAAGCAACGTACCGGAAGTGTTTTTTACTGTATTGCTTTTGTTGCCTCCGTTTGAACCGTAGATGGTACCACCATTCTTGGTAAGAGTACTTGTTATATAATTAGCACTAAGCACATACACCCCGCCACCGTAGTATCGGGAAGTATTACTGGGAATTTCACCGCCGTTCATGGTAAAAGTACCACCGTACACATATACCCCGCCACCGTTGTATGAGTTATTACCAGAAATCTCGCCGTCATTCATGGTAAAAGTACCACCGTACACATACACCCCGCCGCCACCTCTATCGTTGTACGAGTAAGTATTGCCTGAAATCTCACCGCCATTCATGGTAAAGGTTCCACCCACATACACCCCACCACCGTAGTAGTTGTAGTTGTTGTTAGTATTACCAGTTATCTTTGTTCCTGTGTTCATAATCAAGGCGCCGCCGCTATTTACATATACAAGACTCCTATCATTATCACTGCGACCTTGTAGGGTGATATTGCTGTCCAATATCAGGGTAACACCTGATCCTACGCTGAACAGTATACCTTTACTGGAAAGGGTGATAGTCCGCATAGCGGTATTCCTTATGCGTAAGGTGATATTGTTTTTACCTGTGTAGGAAAGGCTTGTCGGGCCAATGCCCTCATCGTAATTAAGGGTAATGAGATAGGTAGTGGCGCTTTCCGCGTTTGAACTCAGCCATGACAGTTTGTCGGCAAGCGTTATACCCGGCACTTCAACCGGCATGATGATCCATTGCGCATACAATGAAATGTCCGCGTTCACGGTGTATGGTGCGCCTTCCGCGAAATTAGTCCCGCTGCCATCGGCCTGTGTGTTCCATACATCAAACATTTTTCCCGACCATGTCATAGTTCCCGCTCCGGGCAAAGTAATTACTGTTCCGGGGTCTACGGTCTGGGCATCTGGTACCGTGCCGCTTGCGCCGTTGGCGTTAAAGATAACGCTGTACTGTATCTCGCTTCGCCATTTTGCGTATAACGTTACATCGCCTGTTACGGTATACGTTGTTTCAGCCGCATAGCTTGTCCCGCCGCCGTTGGCCTGTGTGTTCCAGCCTTCAAACACCCTTCCCGAATAGATCATGGTCTCCGCTCCAGGCAAAGTAATAGCCGTTCCCGGGTCTACGGTTTGCGCGTTCGGCGGTGCGCCGCTTGCGCCGTTGGCGTTAAAGATAACGGTGTACAGGTCTAACCACTGCGCGAAAAATGTTATATTTCCGGTCACGGTATACAGATCGCCAACGGCATAACTTGTACCTGTGCCGCTCGCATTGGTATTCCAGCCGATGAATTTTTTCCCGGTATAAGTCATGCTGCCTGTGCCTTGCAGGGTTATTTCCGTTCCCGGGTATGCGGTTTGCGAATCCGGCACAGTGCCGTCCGCGCCGTTGGCGTTGTAGGCAACAGTGTACGGACTCTGCCATTGCGCAAAAAATGTTATGTTTTCGATTACGGTATACAGATCGCCAACAGCATAACTTGCGCCTGTGCCATTCGCATTGGTATTCCAGCCGATGAATTGTTTTCCGGTATAAATCATGCTCCCTGCGCCTTGCAGGGTTATCTCTGTTCCCGGATCTACAGTTTGCGCGTCCGGCGCAGCGCCGCTCGCGCCATTGGCATGATAGGTAACTGTGCAAGGACCTTGCCATTGCGCGTAAAATGTAACATCGCCGGTTACAGTATAAGTATCGCCAGCCGCATAAAGCGTACCCGATCCTCCCGTGTTGACTCTCCAGCCGATGAATTTTTTTTCGGTATAAACCAAATTATCTGCGCCTTGCAGTATTATTTCCGTCCCCGGGACTACAGTCTGCGTGTCCGACACAGTGCCGCTTGCGCCGTTGGCATCATAGGTAACGGTACACTGGCTTTGCCATTGCGCGTAAAATGTTACATTTCCGGTTACGGTATAATGGTCATCAGCCGCATATATTGTTCCAGCGCCTCCCGCATTGACGCTCCAACCGGTAAATGCTTTTCCGGTATAAGTCATGCTGCCTGCACCTTGTATGGTGATTTCCGTTCCCGGGTCTACCTTCTGCGCTGTCGGAGCGGCGCCGTCCGCGCCGTTGGAGTTATAGGTAACGGTGTATTGAATTGCGCTTTGCCACTTTGCGTAGAGCGTTACATTTACGGTTACGGTAAATGGCGCGTCAGTTTCGTAATTTGTTCCGCCTCCGTTGGGCTGCGTATTCCATCCACCAAATGTTTTCCCGCTGTACGCAAGCGTCCCCTGAGCGGGAACAGTGATGCTGATACCGCGGTACACTGTCTGCGGAGCGGGCGGCGCTCCGACTGTTGCTCCGTTGGCGTTAAATGTAACGGTATACTCCGGCGTGGAACTGTCAAGCCATTGGGCGTAAAAAACCATGTTTCGGGTAACGGCAACAGAAGCCCCAATTGAGTAGGTCGTGCCGGT